>CAUSQY010000115.1:0-3485 GCA_963533645.1 uncultured Streptococcus sp.
CAAAAGAAGTAGCGGGCTTGTATATTACTAAGAAACCAAAAACAGACTATCTAGTAGGAGATCAACTGGATCTCTCTGAAGGTCGCTTTGGTGTCCTCTATGATGATGAGACAGAAGAGACTCACAGTTTTACTGATCAAGGTGTTGAAATTACGGGCTACGATGCTCAGAAGACTGGACGCCAGACCTTGACCCTGCATTACAAGGGACACACTGCTGAGTTTGATGTTTTGGTTTCTCCAAAGGCTGCAGTTAATGATGAGTACCTCAAACAAGAAATCACTGCTGCCCAAGGCCGTCAGTCAACCCTTGCCTACACCTTCTCTAGCGAGGACAAACAAGCAGTACTAGTAGAGAAGCTCAATGCAGCGAAAACTGTAGCAGAAAACCACAATGCTAGCCAAGAAGACGTCAACAAAGCCTTGAATGAATTGAAACAAGCAGGGACAGACTTGGATGGAAATCAACGTTATCAGACTGCTAGAGAAGAATTGGAAGGCTTGCTCGAATCCCTTCGTGAAAAAGATCCTAAAGCTGAGTTGATTGAACAAGCAGAAACTTTGTTGGCTTCAGAGATGCCAACTCCACAAGCTTTTGCGGAAATGAAAGAAAAGTTGAATAAGAAACTAGCTCCTACAGAAGAAAGCCACCATGTTGGTAGCATGGATCCAAATGAAGTGGCTCCAACGGTTGAGGCCCTCCCTGAACTAGTTGTTGAAACTGAAACAATAGCCTATGAACGTCAAGAAAGACAAAATGTGGATCTTCTGAAAGGTCAACGTCAACTTGTCCAAAAAGGAGAAGAAGGTCAAATTCGTCGTCTAGTAGAAGTAGATGCCCAAGGCAATCGCACCCTTCGTTCAACTGAAGTTCTCAAGGAAGCCCTCCCAGAAATTACCGAAGTTGGTACAAAGGTTCTGTCAAGTAACCAACCAGCTGAAGGTGTGAAAGATTTAGTTCTAGCAACTCCGAAACTGGAAGTTGAAGAGGCTACAATGGCCTTTGAACGTCAAGAGCGACCAAACGCCGAGCTTCTCAAAGGAAAACGCCAGCTAGTTCAAGCAGGAGTGGAAGGTCAAATTCGTCGTCTAGTAGAAGTAGATGCCCAAGGCAATCGCACCCTTCGTTCAACTGAAGTTCTCAAGGAAGCCCTCCCAGAAATTACCGAAGTTGGTACAAAGGTTCTGTCAAGTAACCAACCAGCTGAAGGTGTGAAAGATTTAGTTCTAGCAACTCCGAAACTGGAAGTTGAAGAGGCTACAATGGCCTTCGAACGTCAAGAGCGACCAAATGCAAGCCTTCTGAAAGGTCAACGTCATCTAGTTCAAGCAGGTGTGGAAGGCCAAGTTCGTCACTTTGTAGAGGTGGATGCCCAAGGCAAACGCACTCTTCTTTCGACTGAGGTTCTCAAGGAATCAATCCCAGAAATTGTTGAAGTAGGAACGAAAGAAGAGCAAGTCTCACAAACAAGGGGTCAAGCGCTTTCAGCAGCACCAGCAAAAGTTGAAAAGGCAACAAATCAACTTCCAAATACTGGTGTAGAAACAGATGCTAGTCTAGTAGCACTGGGACTCCTCGGAGTAATGAGCGGCTATGGCTTGCTTGCTAGAAAGAAGAAAGAAGACTAATCGGATTTACGAATTTTGGATTTTCTCATAACAACTAAAAAACAAGGTTTGACTGCAAGTCGGTCAGGCCTTGTTTTTAGTTTTGAAATTGAAGAGTAAAATTGAAGCTAGATTTTTGTTATTCAATTCCTTGGATAAATTTTTGGAAACGATAGGTGTCGAAATAAATATTGGATGCAACTAATTTATCAAACTCATCGAATTTTAGAAATTCTGCGACATCCAGTTCTAGTTCTTTTCCTTGAGGAGAATGTAGACGGTAGCGATTTAAAGCTGAGACTGTTCGACCATCAACAAGTAATTGCTTCACTTCAAGATGCTGGCTCAAAGCATAGAATTGGCCTGCGCCTTGCAAATAAACATCACGTCCTTGTCGAATTTCTATACTATCGCACATGCCATAATTAAAGTTTTCAGCTACGAAATCTTCCCAGCCTCCCTCATTTACTGCCGTAAAATAGCTTTCTGCAAGTGTTTTTGTATCCATTTGGAACCTCCTGTAAAATAATTGGGCTATGATGAATATCACGAAATATTTTGCCCACTTAAGAGTATACAAAAGGAAATATGACTACAGGTTGTCATATTGCTGAAGATTTTTTTTGAGAGTACTGACCAGTAGATTTTGTAAGTGACTTGGAGATACGACCTTTACTTGATAACCAAAACTTAAGAGTAAATCAAAAAATGCAGGAGTTAAAGCTCTGAATGCCTGAACTTTTATTATTTCGTCCTCGACTCTGATTTCTTCTTCTGTAAAGTAATCGTAGATTTTTGGAAGTGCAAATCTTGTAAAAACTAGTTCGATTTCTTCTCTTTGCCCCTCCACTTTATGTTTTGGGGGATTTAAAAAAAGGTCTAACTTTTCTTGAGATAAACGTGGATAATCGAATGGTTTATCTTTTATCTCCACTAGTTCTAGTTCACGAATTCGAGTTAATTTAAAAATACGAAAATCTAATTTTTCTAAGCAGTAACCGATAACATACCAAGCATTCAGTTTATAGATCAATCTGTATGGGATAACTGTTCGCTGACTTTTCTCTTGTTTTTTCGAATAGTAAGAAAAAGAAATCATCTGTTCAGTTTGTATCGCTTCCTCAATTTCTAGTAAATAATTTGTATTAAGAGTCCAGGAACTGAGATCAAAGTAAAAAGGACTGTTTGCTCTTGCAATTTCTTGAGAAGACAGCTTGTGTTCGATACTGTCAAGACTTGAATGACCAACGATTTTACTAACATTTTGGCTCATATTAATGATAAACTGTCTCTCTTCCTCAGTGAAATAGTTTCTGTCTATCTTATAGTCGTTTGGTATATAGAAACCTCCCTTATCTCCACGTTCCGAATAGATTGGAATCCCCGCTAAACTGAGCGTATCCATGTCTCTATATACTGTTCGAGTAGATATTTCAAACCTATCTGCAATCTCTTTAGCTGTTATTCTCTTCTTATTTAAAAGAGAAAGTAAAATATAGATTAGTCTTTCTAATTTCATGGTAGCAATTCCCCTTCTTTTAATATCAAATAGCACAAATTGAAGAAACTATTTTAGTTATATTGTATAATAAGAAACCTAGCAATTCAAAAAGAAGGACTGTATAGTTTAGAATATTAAGGATTAAAATGTTGGAAAAAGAATGGTATAGAAGTAATTAGGCAGATCAATCAAGAAATTTGCCTAAATTATTCCAACCGAATTATGTAAAGATTGCTCTTTTCCGGACTGCAATCCTAGGTTTTTAGGTTAATAGATAGAAGAAAGAACAAGAAAAGTTTAGGGTTTTTCTATCTCTTTTACTGATTTTGTGATATAATTAACACGTATAAAAAAAGAAGGAGTCATATCTAATGGCA
>CAUSQY010000116.1:0-3442 GCA_963533645.1 uncultured Streptococcus sp.
CATTTCTCCTGAGATACGTGTATCACGTCCTACAAAGACTTTAGGGGCTTCTGTTTCGTGTTGGCTAAGAACATAGCCACCAAAACGTCCTAGTTTAAAGGCCAATTCTGGCGTCAGTTCTACGTTTGCTTCTCCACGGACTCCATCGGTCCCAAAATATTTACCCATTTTATTAATCATCCTTTTCTACTATTTTATTTAGTCCTGTTTAGACGAGTCTGGTTTCGTTTCTGAACTCGTTGAGGACGAACTGCTGGTTGAAGAGCCCGTTGACGAGGTCGTTGACGAAGAACTCGAGCTAGTCGATACTGTTTTGGTTGTAATTTTCATTGTAGTGTCAAATGGCATAATAACGCTTGGCAAGACATTTCCATTTTTATCAACTGCTTGTAGTGGAACAGAGGCCGAGTAGTTACCTGTTATCCGTTCACTCGTCGGCAAGATGGCAATGACACGATCTACTCTAGAGAGAGTTTCCTCGTCACTAATAACCGTTACTTTTTCATCTGACACAGTGACTGTATCAATTTTCACACGAGAATCAATCTGGTTAGGGTCAATCTCCGGCACAACGATTACATTATCACGTTTTGCTTTTTTACCAACCTTGACTGTTATCTTTTGTGGTGTCGCAACAGCCGTCAAACCACTCGGTAAATTTTCAATGGTTAGAGGAACTTCGATGGTTCCTACACTGGCATTGGTTAAGTCAGCTTTGACCTTGAATTTCCGAGTGCTTTCCTGCATCTCGCTCGCTAGAGCAACTCTGTTTGAACCAGTTAGGAAGACGGTCACTTCAGATGTAAAACCACTGATAAAGTACTGATCGCTGTCATATTGAATATCGATTGGGACATTAAGGACTGTATTGGTGTAGGTCTCTGTCCGCACCTGTCTGGCACTATTGCTATTTTGGTAGTTTGTAGAAGTAGCATAGACAAAGAGGATGCAGGCGAAAAAGAAGGAAGAAATAATATAAAGACTATTTTTTCTCATGTTTCAATCCTCCTAGCAAACGCTCTTTCAGACCCTGTTTTTTCTCGGATGTCGGAAGCAAGATTCTTCTTAACTCCGATTCAAATTCTTCCAAGGTCAAATCATGCTTAAAGACTCCATTATAGGTGATTGAGATTCCACCTGTTTCCTCAGAAACCACAAAGGTAAGAGCATCCGATACTTCTGACAAACCAATCGCCGCCCTGTGACGTGTCCCAAACTCCTTGGAAATTCCTGTATTTTCAGTCAGGGGTAGGTAGGCTGAAGTTACGGCAATCCTGTCTTCTCTGACAATGACCGCACCATCGTGCAAGGGTGTATTGGGGATAAAGATATTAATCAATAACTCAGAGGAGATTTTCGCATCTAGAGGAATCCCAGTTGAGATGTATTCCTGCAAGGTTCTCACTCGCTGAACAGCAACCAAAGCACCAATCTTACGCGGACTCATGTACTCGACTGATTTGACAAAGGCACGAACCATTTGCTCTTCTGCACTAATAGGGGTATTGTAGAAGAAATCAGTAGCCCGACCCAATCGTTCCAAACCAGTCCGAATCTCTGGTGAAAAGATAACTACTGCTGCGATAACCCCATAAGTGATGATCTGATTGATCAACCAGGAAATGGTCGTCAAACCAATCATATTGGACAAAATCTGGCCTAAAATAAAGACCAGGACTCCCCGTACCAATATCATGATTTTGGTCCCTGCAATCGCTTTGGTAAAATGATATAAAATATAAGTCACAATGAGAATATCAATCAGATTGGTGACTATTGTCCAAGGGCTTGAAAACAAACTCGTCCAGTATTGCAAATTGGATAATGGTTGAAAATTCATCCCTGGCCTCCTCCCTGTCAAAACACTTTCTGTACCATTATACCATTTTTTGCCCATTTTTTCCCTATCCTACCTCATTTTAAATTAAGCAAAAATATGATAAAATAAACTGATTAGAAAAAACGAAGGAGAAATCATGTCTCAACTCTATGATATTACCATTGTAGGTGGCGGTCCTGTCGGGCTCTTTGCTGCCTTTTACGCCCACCTACGCCAAGCCAAAGTCCAAATCATCGACTCCCTTCCCCAGCTAGGTGGCCAGCCTGCCATCCTCTATCCTGAGAAGCAAATCCTTGATGTGCCAGGTTTTCCAAACTTAACTGGGGAAGAGCTGACCAATCGCTTGATTGAACAGCTAAACGGCTTTGAAACACCTGTTCACCTCAACGAAACTGTTCTTGAAATAGAGAAACAAGATCAAGGTTTTACCATCACAACCAACAAGGGAAGCCACCTGACCAAAACAGTCATCATTGCCATGGGTGGTGGTGCCTTTAAACCACGTCCACTCGAATTAGATGGCGTCGAAAACTATGAAAATATCCACTACCACGTTTCCAATATCCAACAATACGCTGGGAAGAAAGTAACCATCCTTGGTGGGGGAGACTCAGCTGTGGACTGGGCTCTAGCTTTTGAAAAAATTGCGCCAACTACCCTTGTTCACCGTCGAGATAACTTCCGCGCCTTGGAACATAGTGTGCAAGCCCTGCAAGAATCATCTGTGACTATCAAGACACCATTCGTTCCTAGCCAACTCCTCGGAGATGGAAAAACACTTGATAAACTGGAAATCACAAAAGTCAAATCTGATGAAGCCGAAACAATTGACGTAGACCACCTCTTTGTCAACTACGGCTTCAAGTCTTCTGTCGGAAATCTTAAAAACTGGGGGCTGGACCTCAACCGTCACAAGATTATCGTCAATAGCAAGCAAGAATCCAGCCAAGAGGGTATCTACGCCATTGGGGACTGCTGCTACTATGAAGGTAAGATTGATTTGATTGCTACTGGACTAGGTGAAGCTCCAACAGCTGTTAACAATGCCATCAACTACATCGACCCAGAACAAAAAGTTCAACCCAAACACTCGACCAGTTTATAAGAAAAAAACCACGAATCAACTGATTCGTGGTTTTATAATTCATCTGCAATCTTGTTTATTTTTCTTAGTCTGTGGTTGACACCACTTTTGGTTAGGGGATTGCTCAGGCTATCTGCCAACTGCTGGATAGAGTAGTCTGGGTGCTGGATTCGCAACTGCGCTACCTCCTGCAAATCCACGGGTAAATTTTCCAAACCCATTCTATCTTTGATTTTACTGATATTATTGATGGTCTTCATACTGGCAGAAACTGTCCGAGCGATATTAGCTGTCTCGGCATTATTAGCCCGATTGAGATCATTACGGGTTTCACGCAAAATCTTGACGCGCTCAAAATTATCACGCGCCTGCATGGCCCCAATCACGATCAAGAAATCCATGATGTCTTCTGCACGCTGGAGATAGGTAACTGCACCTTTCTTGCGCTCAATGACCTTGGCGTCCAGCAAAAACTGCTGAAGAAGAGAGGCCAGTCCTTGGGCATGGTCCAGATAAAC
>CAUSQY010000117.1:0-3430 GCA_963533645.1 uncultured Streptococcus sp.
GTCAGGCTCTCAAACTCTATGACCAGCTGATTGGCTTTGAAAATACCTACGCCAGTCAGGCTCTGCAGCAACTGACTTCCTCTGAGCTCTTTCAGCTCCAAAACATTTTGGCTAAAATAAGCACTCCTAAGTTATAACTAGTATAACAGACAACAGTTGCAAATGCAACTGTTTGGTTTTTCTAATTTAGTTTTAATTTAACAAATTTTCAAATCAATCTATCTAAAAAATGGCTTACCATTAAAGGGCAAAGCCATTTTTCATTTTGGAAACTTACTTGCTCTCAAAACCTTCTGCAACAGCTTGAGCAAAGTTTTCTTCTAAAATTTCTGCACAGTGGTCACAGACAAGGGCTTGATAGCTGCGCTCTTTAACTGTTGTATCGATGCGACGGCAGCGATCACAGACTTGCCCCTGCGCATGCTCTACAACAAAAGCTACATCTTCAAAGACTAGAGCGCCTTCTGGAGCAGGTCCTTCAGCAATCGTTAATTGTGAAACAATAAGAAGCTGTGCCACATCGCTGTTAACTGCTTCCAGCAAGGTCTTGATGACTTCATTCGGATAGACAGTCAGATGTGCTTCCAACGATTTCCCAATAACCTTCTCATTGCGGGCTTCTTCCAAGGCTTTCTGAGCTTGACTGCGGAAGTCCATAAAGGCAGACCAAGTGTCCAAGATTTCTTCTTGATTTGGGAAAGTCTGAGCTTCTGGCAATTCAGATAACTGAACAAATTCTTCCTCTTCATGTTCTAGGTAAGACCAAATCTCTTCTGCTGTGTGAGGCAGGATTGGTGTCAACAGCTTGGTAATCTTGACCAAAATATCATAGAAGACAGTCTGCATCTGACGACGTTCCAATGACTTAGCTGCTTCGATATAGACGACATCTTTGGCAAAGTCCAGATAGAAAGCGGACAAGTCAACAGTCACAAAGTTGACAATCGCTTTATAAATAGTCAGAAACTCAAAATCCGCATAAGCCTTGCGAATAGTCTCTACTAATTGATTGAAGCGGATAGTCATGTACTTATCAACGGAGCGAAGCTCTTCGTAAGCTACAGCATCCTCAACTGGATTAAAGTCAGAGGTATTAGCAATCAAGAAACGAAGTGTATTCCGAATCTTACGGTAGGTTTCAGAAACTTGACCCAAGATATCCATAGAGATGCGAACGTCGTTGCTAGAGTCAACACTGGTTACCCAGAGACGCAAGATTTCCGCACCAAATTGTTTTTCCACGTCACTTGGAGCAATTGTATTTCCAAGGGATTTAGACATCTTTTCGCCCTTACCATCTAAGGCAAATCCTTGTGACAAGATTTGTTTGTAAGGAGCTACGCCATGGTTGGCAACTGATGTGATGAGGGATGAGTTGAACCAACCACGGTATTGGTCTGAACCTTCTAGATAAAGATCAGCTGGGTAAGTTAACTCAGGACGGTTGACCACTACCCCATTCCATGATGAACCTGAGTCAAACCAAACGTCCATGATGTCTGTTTCCTTGGTAAATTCACCGTTTGGAGAACCTGGATGAGTAAAGCCAGTTGGGAGTAAGTCCTTGGCTTCACGCTTCCACCATACGATAGAGCCGTACTCCTCAAAGAGCTGAGCCACATGTTCGATAGTTTCTGCCGTCATGATTGGTGTTCCGTCTTCAGCATAGAAGATTGGCAACGGCACACCCCAAGCCCGCTGACGAGAGATAACCCAGTCACCACGATCACGAATCATGTTGTAGAGACGTACTTTCCCCCATTCAGAATGGAATTTAACCTTTTCAATTTCGTCCAAAATTTCTTGACGGAATTTAGAAACAGATGCAAACCACTGTGGTACTGCCCGCCAGATAATTGGCTTCTTAGTACGCCAGTCAAATGGGTAGGAATGAGAGATTTCTTCCTGAGCAAGGAGCAAGTCCCCAAGCTTTTCAATAACTGTTGGCGCAACTTTGTCATAGAACTGGCCTGCAAAGTCAGGACCAGCATTTTCCATCATGATACCGCGCTCATTAACAGTGACAAATACTTCCAAGCCATTAGCTACACCGACATTATAGTCGTCCTCACCAAAACCAGGCGCTGTATGGACAATACCAGTACCAGAGTCAGTCGTAACGTGGTCACCCAGGATAATAAGTTCATCTACAGCAGTATCCCATGGGTGAACTGTCACGATGTGATTTAATTCTTGACCACGGTAGGTAGCCAAAACTTGAACATCAGCCCATCCAAATTTCTCAGACAGACTATTCAACAATTCTGAAGCAACCACAAACTTACGAGATTCACCAGCTGGCTGAACGACTACGTAATCAATATCTGCTCCAACAGTCAAACCACGAGAAGCTGTAATAGTAAACGGAGTTGTTGTCCATACGACGATGTAAGTATCTGTGTCCAGTACTCCTTTTCCGTCTTTAACGCGGTTAGCATAGTAGAGAGAGGTGGAAACCAAATCATGGTATTCAATTTCTGCTTCAGCCAAAGCTGACTCAGAAGACCAAGACCAGTAAACGGGCTTAGCACCACGGTAAATGTAGCCTTTCTTAGCCATTTCGCCAAAGACACGGATTTGAGCCGCTTCATAGTCAGGAGTCAAAGTCACATAAGGATTATCCCAGTCACCAGAAACACCCAAACGCTTGAAGTCTTCTTTTTGCTTTTCGACTTGGCTCAGGGCATAGTCCCGACACATGTTGAGGTACTCAACCAAGTCCAGTTCTTTACGCTTAACGCCTTGCTTTGCCAATACTTGCTCAATCGGAAGACCATGCGTATCCCAACCTGGAATGTAAGGTGCATAATAGCCAGCCATAGACTTCGAGCGAACAATGATATCTTTGGAAATCTTATTCATAGCATGCCCGACATGAATGTTGCCGTTAGCATAAGGAGGGCCATCATGCAGGATAAAGTGCGGCTTGCCTTCATTCAGTTCCTGACGGCGTTGGTATAGCTTAGCTTCATCCCATTCCTTCTGCCAAATTGGCTCTTTATTTGGAAGACCAGCCCGCATAGGAAAAGCAGTTTTCCCAAGATTAAGTGTTTCTTTCAGTTTCATTGTATTCCTCTTTATTTTTAAAATTACAAATTAAAAACCGCAAACTTCTCCAAAAAGGACGAAAATTCGCGGTACCACCTTTGTTTAGGCAAGACAATAGCATAATGCTCCTCTTACCCCTCTTTGTCCGTAACGTGGACTGCCGTCTCATCCTACTGATTTCAGACGAAAATTCTGTAAAATGATAGCCCAAGCAAGATGGACTGCAGATCTTTCACCATCATCTGCTCGCTGAAAGTATTTTGCTTGGTCTGTGTTTTTACAATCTTAGTTTCTTTAAAAATTATAAAATATTTACTGGAACTTTTTGTTCCCCATTTGTATCATCATCGTGATGGTCAGCTTCTGAGTTTTCCTCAGCTGC
>CAUSQY010000118.1:0-3377 GCA_963533645.1 uncultured Streptococcus sp.
TGCTAATCTTCGTCGTTTTACTCCTTGACTAGCAAACTTACCGCCTCAACATGGTGCGTTTGAGGAAATAGATCCACCGGCTGGACTTTCTTCAATTCATAGCCCAACTCTTGGTAGAGTTTGATATCACGCGCCATGGTTGCAACATTGCAGGAGATATAGGCAATGCGGTCTGCTCCTGTTTGGGCGCTTGCTTTGATAAAGCTTTCGGTCAAGCCCTTGCGTGGTGGGTCGACCAGAATGGCGGTTGGTTGGATACCTTCCTTGAGCCAATTCTTCATAGCATTTTCAGCTGTATCACAGACATAGTGGGCGTTGGCAATCCCGTTGATTGTCGCATTCTTTTTGCTATTCTCAACTGCTTCAGGAATAACTTCAACACCGTAGACTTCCTTGACATGCTTAGCAACGGATAAACCAATGGTTCCAATTCCTGAGTAGGCATCAATAACCAGGTCATCTGCTTTTAATTCCGCAAAGTCAATGGCTGTTTGATAGAGTTTCTCTGCCATTTTAGTATTGACCTGGTAAAAGGCTGGTCCAGATATTTGGAAGTCATTTCCCAACATTTGGTCGGTAATGTAGTCTTGACCATAAAGTGTCCGCCAGTCCTTGCCGAAAATCGCATTGGTATTCTGGTCGTTGATATTTTGCATGATAGAGACAATCTCTGGGAATTGCTTGATTAGTTGTTCAATCAATTGATCAATACGAAAAACTTTAGGACGAGTGGTTACCAAAATAACCATGATTTGTCCTGAATAATGACCACGACGCACAACGAGATTACGAATCAAGCCAGACTGTTCCTTTTCATCATAAGGTTTCAAATCATAACGACGGAGCAAGTCGCGTAGGGCCACTACTACCTCATCAATCACAGGATCTTGGATAAAGAAATCTTCAAGAGGCATAAGGTCATGCGAATTTTTACGGAAAAAACCAGTTTCCAAGACACCATCCACTCGACGAACGGGCACCTGGGCCTTGTTTCGATACTGGATTGGATGGCCCATGCCGAGCGTTTCAGCGACCTCTACATCGGTAATGCCAGCAATCTTGTAGAGACTGTCTTTGACTTGCTTGGTTTTAAACTTTAGCTGCTCTGGATAGGAAAGATGCCCCAAGTCAGCGATACCTGAGCGTAGATAAGCTAGGTCAAGGTCTTGGTTACGATGCGGAGAATATGTAAGGTATTCTTCAACTTTTCCATAGCCAATCTTTTTAGTGACTTTAAGGACTCGCATGAGGATTTTCTCAGTTGGTAGAGCATTTTCTACAAAGAAAACCAAACCTTCTACCTTAGCAACCCCAGCACCTTCATGGGTCAAATCAACAATTTCAACTTCTACAATATCATTTTTCTTTAACATATTTTTCACTTTCTATCGTCCGACAAAAAAAGACGGCAACATTTCTGTTACCATCTATTATATCATGAAATGACCTAAGCACCAAAACTCTTGAAGAAGTTGACAATGGCTTGCCACAGGGAGCTAAAGAAGTTGCCCCCGTCTTCTAGCGCTTTATTGGCATCAAAGTTGAGGTTGATATTTTTAAAGCTATCTCCAGCTTGGGATACAATGCTTTCCTTGAGGTCTTTTAGGGTTTTAGTGAAATCAGCATTGTTCAAAATGTCACTCTTTGAGAGGTTAAGTGCAAAATTGATGATGATGTTGACCTGGTTTCCTGTTATAACCTGATCAAGTTTGTAGTTTTTTAGCGTGTCTTCAACGATTTTGCGGACATCTTCTTCTGTCAGATTTCCTTTGGCTTCTTTTGCCTTTGCAATTCCTGCCTTAATATCTGCCAAAGCCACATTGAGCTTATTGGCATCGTAGCCTGACTTATCCTTGTTTTCAGCATTGATATCGGACAAGGCTTTTAGTTCTTCTTGAGCCAAGTCTTTATTTGCTTGCGGTACTTTAGCACCATTAGCCTCTAACGAGTAGTAAATCCCTGCTAGGGCGCTCTCTCCTGTAACTGGAATGGGGGCTGCAACTGTGATTTTAGCATGCTCCACTCCCAGCGTCACTGCTGCGTTACGGTACATATCCTGCGTCACCTTGGTGATATTTTCAGGCGTTTCAATCTTGACCTCTAGAGGCGACTTATCACCTAACTTTTGAATCTTAGCTGACGAATAGAGCTGTAGGCTAGCATCATTAGCCACATTCATGATTTTCGAATAGATATCAGGTGTCATAGTTTTGATATCTTTGGTGTCTTTTGATGCGTCATAGCCAAGCTTGCTAAGAGTTTGATTTTTTTGGTCTTCAGATAGAGAAGAACCTAGAACATATTCAGGTTGTACATAGGTTTCATCGATTACTTTTTGAACATCGGTTGCTGCGTGGACACTCGTCATAGCTGTTGCGGCCCACAATACTGCAGCACTTGTTAGAAAGAATTTCTTTCTCATGGGATATTCCCTCCTTTACCTTTCTAGGGTAATAAAACAATCTTAAAGAAAGCTTATAGTGAAAAACACCTGGTAAAACCAGATGCTTAAAAGAAATTAAAGAATTTCATGATATAGAGGTTAAATCGTACCTGTCTCGAGTAGTAATAATTTCCACCATTTTCATAGAGTTCGGCTCCGTGAAAGATAGAAATGGGGTTGATATAGGTGTAGGTCTTCCCTGTAGTATTACCTAGAATTGGAGCGACCGTTTCTCGGGAGTAACGCTTGGCTAGTGCTAAGGTATTTTCCTTACCATTCTGAGCAATAAAGTCGATATAGGCAGGTCCAAAATTATAGGCTTGAACGGCAGTCCAGACATCTACTCCTTTGCTCTGTGCCAAATAGAGATTATCTGTTAGAGTCTGAACCCCTTGGCGAATACTAGAGGCATCGTCTTTGATGGTATTGGTAGCGCCACTAGCAGACTCACTAGACTGCATGACATCCCGCTCTTTTCCTTTCGTTTCGGTATAAATCATGGCGAGCACCAACTCTTCATTGGCTGGAGTATCTCTTTCACTAAGGATTTCTCGAACCATGGGTTGGTAGGTCATGACTTGTTTAACATCCTGATGGATATGATAAGCTTTGTATCCTGCGAAAAGGAAGACTGCTAGCACAAGCACTCTTCTTATAAATTTAAACATTATTTACTTTGAATATCCTCGATATTTTTGATTAAGATAGAATAGGTTCCATTATCATTTTGGATAAACTCAACAGACTCGGCATCTTGATAGACGTTATTGGGAACGATGAGTTCGATTCCGTTTGACAAAGAAAGTTTTTGGTTTTCAAATTTCTTGAGCTGACGACTGGCATCAATTTCATCGAACTGGACTGGTTCTGGTACGGCTTCCTTGACTTGGTCGATAAAGCTCAAACGAGCTGTCAGATTGTTGTCAAAAAGGTC
>CAUSQY010000119.1:0-3373 GCA_963533645.1 uncultured Streptococcus sp.
GGTCATAGGTATCTTGAAACTCTCCGTCTTTGACCATCTTAGGAGTAAACTTGATTCCTAATTTCTCCAACTCACGGATATCCGAGTCATCACTAGGCTGGTAAAGGGTAATCGCTGTACCAGGCAGTCCGTTGCGCCCAGTTCGTCCAACACGGTGAACAAAGAAGGACAAGTCTTGCGGAATGGCATCATTGATAACATGGCTGACCCCTTCAATGTCAATTCCACGCGCTGCCAAGTCTGTTGCAACAATGTACTCAAAATCCAGATTTTTCACCTGATTCATGATCCGTTTGCGTTCACGAGGAGCAATATCTCCATGAATCTTAGCTACCTTCAAGCCTTGAGCAGTCAAGTAGGCATGTAACTCATCAGCACGCGTTTTTGTATTAACAAAAATCATTGCTAAATAAGGCTGCATCAACTGAGTCAACTGATAAATTTGAGCGTTCTTGTCACGGCCCTTGGTCGAAATCAACCAATTATCGATCGTATCTGAGATAACTGTTTTAGTCTTGATTTTCTCCATAACAGGATTTGACAAGTATTTTTTCAAGAATGGTTGCAATTTTTGAGGAATCGTCGCTGAAAAGACCATGAATTGCAAGTCTTTTGGAAGGCTCCCTGCAATCTTATCAACGGTTTCCAAGAATCCCATATCCAAGGTCATATCGGCTTCATCAATTACAAAGGTCTTGGCCTTGTGAATAGCCAAATCACCAGATTTGACCAAGTCATAGATACGACCCGGCGTTCCGATAACGATATGTGGTTGGTTGCTGGCAAGTTTTTCAATCTGACGCGCCTTATCCGTACCACCTACATAATTAACCACACGAACTTCAACATCTGAGTGAGCTGCAATCTGACGAGCTGCTTGGTAAATTTGAGTAGCCAACTCACGACTTGGTGCAGTAATGACTGCTTGCACACTATCGCTAGTTTCATCTAATTGCTGAAAAATGGGTAGTAAGAAAGTGTGGGTCTTTCCTGAACCTGTTTTTGACTCGCCCACCAAGTCACGACCTGCCAAGACAATAGGAATCAACTTTTCCTGAACTTCGGTAGGAGTCGTAAACTTCAACTCCTCCAAGGCTTCTACTATATAATTTTTAAATTGAAATTTCTTAAATGACATACTATCCTCGATTCTATCCTTTCAATTATACCATATTTTGTCCTATTGCAGTAGTCCCATTTGAGTCTCAGTCCTGTAGTAAAGATTCGAATAGATTAAAAGGTTGAAACTCTCTGGTTCCAACCTTTTTCATTATTTCCAGGTCAATACAGCATTCAAACCATAATGATCACTGACTTGTGGACTATTTTGATCATCAAAAACTACTTTCAAACTCTCTACTTCTAACTCTTTGGTCGTAAAGACGTAGTCGATTCGTAGTGGCTCGGTATTGCCTTTCCAACCATCAATTTCTGGTGGAACGGTATAGCTACCACTTCTTTCTTTCGCAACTTCAAACGCGTCTTGTAATCCTAATGGGCTAGCTAAAATCGCTTGATAGCCTTCCTGACCAGCTGGATTATTAAAATCACCTGCTAAAATCAGAGGTTTCTTCAACTCTTTTAGTACAGCCTCAAATCGTGCCCATTCTTCTTGGAAACCTTTATCCCACCAAGAGAGATGAACGCTTGCAAGAGCAAGTTCCTTACCTTCAACCTCTGTCTCAGCCAAGGCAACACGGCGAGTATGGTAGTCCGTTGGATCATCTACATCTGATACTAAAATCTCACGCGCCTTAATAGGTGTTTTGGATAAGATGGCTACGCCTTCATGGTAGCGGTCATAGCCAACATGATTGTAAGCCCAAGTCCAGTAGTAGTTTTTCCCTTTCTCAGACAATTTTTCAACTAGAAGTCGGACATAGTGGTCCTGATGAATGGGTGCTGCTGATGGTAAAGCTTGATAGTGATTGTTAACCTCTACCTCAGGCGAAGCCATTTCTTGATTGATCTCTTGGAAACAAATCAAATCATAATCCTTATCAAGAATGTCTTGGAGTAAGATTTGGAATTTTTCCTCTGCTTCCTTCTCCATCCAACTGTGGGTATTGAGTGTTAGAAATTTCATGCTTTTCTCCTAAAACAAGAGGTTGGAAAACAGCTTCCAACCCCAAGTATATTACAATTCTACTTTAGCAACTGCTGTTTTAGCTGCAAGAGAACCTGTTTGTTCTAATTTAACTGATTTGAGGACATCACCATTTGTGAAGACAACCACTGTTGATGTTTTGCGTCCTGCTTCTCGAATAGCATCTAAGTCAGCTGTGACAAGAAGATCACCAGCAACCACTTTTTGTCCTTCAGAGACATGAACAGTAAATGGTTTTCCTTCAAGACTTACTGTATCCAAACCAATATGAACAAGCACTTCAAGACCTGAGTCAGTGACAAGACCAAGAGCGTGTTTTGTTGGGAAGATACTTGATACAGTACCAGTAACTGGAGATACAATGTTACCATTTGCTGGCTCTACTGCAAATCCATCACCCATCATTTTTTGAGCAAAAACTGGATCTTCCACTTGTTCTAAGGCAACAACTTGACCGTCAGCTACTGAGTAAATATCCTCAGTTACACCCTTGTAATGTACAGTATTTTGTTGAGTTTCTGTCATTTGACTTGGAAGAGTTTCAGGAATTACTTCCCCTGAGTCAAGGATATCTTGGATATCAGATTTCAATACGTCAGCTTTTGGTCCGTAGATAGCTTGGACACCTTGTCCTTTCATGACAAGCCCCATAGCTCCTTCTGCTTTCCATTGTTCCTCAGTACCAACGCGATCTGCGTCTTTAACAGTTACACGAAGACGAGTCATACATGCATCCACATCTACGATATTTGCACGACCACCAAGAAGGTTAATGATGTTTACGGCTTGAGAAGCTGCTGCAACTTTTGGAGTTCCAGGAGCTGCTTCTTCTGATGCTCCTTCAGCTGTTTCGTAGTTTCCGTTACGTCCTGGAGTTGCGTAGTTGAATTTCTTGATCATGAAGTTGGCAATGAAGTACATGATAACCGCAAAGAGAACAGTTACCCAGATAAAGTTAACGATATCCATACCAATACCAGCATTAATTGCCAATGGTGTACGAGTCAAGAATTCAATTGAACCGAATGAGTGGACACGAAGGTGAACAATATCTGCCATAGCAAAGGCAGCACCTTGAACTACTGAATAAACAAGGTAAAGCGGTGTTGCGATGAACATGAACATATACTCGATAGGTTCAGTAACCCCTGTCAAGAATGTTGCAAGGGCTGTCGCAATCATCATACCCTTGTATTGGTGTTTCTTGTCAGCATCAACATTGCGGTAGATAGCAACGATGACACCCATCAAGATACCAAATGAACC
>CAUSQY010000120.1:0-3369 GCA_963533645.1 uncultured Streptococcus sp.
AAAAGTCGCTTTTTGGTGGTTATTATGGTATAATGGGTGCCAAGAGGTTTGGAATGAAAAAATTTTATGTAAGTCCTATTTTCCCCTTAATATTAGGAATAGTGGCGTTCGGAGTGCTATCTGTGCAACTTGTTTTTGTAACGAATACACTGGTAACGCTATTTCTTTTGCTACTTATTTTGGGTTCATATATTTTACTATTCATCCATCAGAGAGACTACTACTCAAAGAGTGAAGTAGAACAAATCCAGTATGTAAACCACCAAGCTGAAGAAAGTTTGACAACCTTGTTAGAACAGATGCCTGTCGGAGTTATTAAATTAGACTTGTCGTCAGGTGAAGTTGAATGGTTTAATCCTTATGCTGAATTGATTTTGACTAATGAAGTGGGCGAGATTGATGTTGCATTAATTCAAACAATTATAAAGGCTTCTGTGGGGAATCCAGGTTCTTATGCTACCTTAGGTGAGATCCGCTATTCGGTTCATATGGACAAGGTATCTGGAGTTCTTTACTTCTTTGATGTGTCTGGAGAATACGAAGCGACTGTTGAGTTAGTAACGAGTCGACCTGTGATTGGGATCGTTTCCGTTGACAACTATGATGATTTAGAAGATGAAACATCGGAGTCTGATATCAGTCATATCAATAGTTTTGTAGCCAATTTTGTTTCAGAATTTGCTGGTAAACATGCCATGTTCTCCCGTCGAGTGAGTATGGATCGCTTTTATCTATTTACGGACTACACGGTACTTGAGGGATTGATGAATGATAAATTTTCTGTTATTGATGCATTCAGAGAAGAGGCGAAACAGAGACAGTTGCCCTTGACCTTAAGTATGGGATTTTCTTATGGTGATGGAAATCATGATGAGATAGGGAAAGTTGCATTGCTCAACTTGAACTTGGCTGAAGTGCGTGGTGGCGACCAAGTGGTTGTCAAGGAGAATGACGAAACGAAAAATCCAGTTTATTTTGGTGGTGGGTCTGCTGCCTCAATCAAACGTACACGGACTCGTACGCGTGCTATGATGACGGCTATTTCAGATAAGATTCGTAGTGTGGATCAGGTTTTTGTAGTTGGTCACAAAAATCTAGATATGGATGCTTTGGGCTCTGCTGTAGGTATGCAGTTATTTGCCAGCAATGTGACTGAAAATAGCTATGCTCTTTATGACGAAGAACAAATGTCGCCGGATATTGAACGAGCTGTTTCATTCTTAGAAAAAGAAGGAGTTACGAAGTTGTTGTCTGTTAAGGATGCAATGGGGATGGTGACCAATCGTTCTTTGTTGATTCTTGTAGACCATTCAAAGACAGCTTTAACTTTATCAAAAGATTTTTATGATTTATTTACCCAAACCATCGTCATCGACCACCACAGAAGGGATCAGGATTTCCCAGATAATGCAGTTATTACTTATATCGAAAGTGGTGCAAGCAGTGCCAGTGAGTTGGTAACGGAATTGATTCAGTTCCAGAATTCTAAGAAAAATCGTTTGAGTCGTATGCAGGCCAGTGTTTTGATGGCTGGTATGATGTTGGATACTAAAAATTTCACCTCACGAGTGACTAGTCGGACATTTGATGTTGCTAGCTATCTCAGAACGAGAGGAAGTGATAGTATTGCTATCCAAGAAATTGCTGCGACAGATTTTGAAGAATATCGTGAGGTCAATGAACTGATTTTACAGGGGCGTAAATTAGGTTCAGATGTATTGATAGCAGAGGCTCAGGACTCGAAATGCTATGATACAGTTGTTATTAGTAAGGCAGCAGATGCCATGTTAGCTATGTCAGGTATTGAAGCGAGTTTTGTTCTTGCGAAGAATACACAAGGATTTATCTCTATCTCAGCTCGCAGTCGTAGTAAGCTGAATGTACAACGGATTATGGAAGAGCTGGGAGGTGGAGGCCACTTTAATTTGGCAGCAGCTCAAATTAAGGATTTAACCTTGTCAGAAGCAGGTGAAAAACTGACAGAAATTGTATTAAATGAAATAAAGGAAAAGGAGAAAGAAGAATGAAAGTAATCTTTTTAGCAGATGTTAAAGGAAAAGGTAAAAAAGGCGAAATTAAGGAAGTACCAACAGGGTATGCACAAAACTTTCTTATCAAAAAGAATCTAGCAAAAGAAGCAACTGCTCAAGCTGTAGGTGAACTTCGTGGTAAACAAAAATCTGAAGAGAAAGCTCACGCTGAGATGATTGCAGAAGCAAAAGCAATTAAAGCCCAACTTGAAGCAGAAGAAACTGTTGTAGAATTTGTTGAAAAAGTTGGTCCAGATGGCCGTACTTTTGGTTCAATTACCAATAAGAAGATTGCAGAAGAATTGCAAAAGCAATTTGGAATTAAGATTGATAAACGTCATATCCAAGTACAAGCTCCGATTCGAGCAGTTGGTTTGATTGATGTACCAGTGAAAATCTATCAAGATATCACAAGTGTGATCAATCTTCGTGTGAAAGAAGGGTAAATTTACACTTTCTTGACAAGATTGTAAAAGGAAGGGAAGTCTGATGGCAGAAGTAGAAGAGTTACGAGTACAACCTCAAGATATCTTAGCTGAGCAATCCGTTTTAGGGGCTATCTTTATTGACGAGAGTAAGCTTGTTTTTGTGCGAGAATATATTGAGTCTCGGGACTTTTTTAAGTATGCCCATCGTTTGATTTTCCAAGCTATGGTCGATTTATCCGATCGTGGCGATGCTATAGATGCAACAACGGTTCGTACCATTCTTGATAATCAAGGTGATTTGCAGAATATTGGTGGCCTGTCTTACTTGGTTGAGATTGTCAATTCTGTGCCAACTTCTGCTAATGCGGAGTATTATGCTAAAATTGTTGCAGAAAAGGCTATGTTACGGCGATTAATCGCCAAGTTGACAGAGTCTGTCAATCAAGCTTACGAGGCTTCGCAACCAGCTGATGAAATCATTGCTCAGGCAGAAAAAGGCCTGATTGATGTCAGCGAAAATGCTAATCGAAGTGGATTTAAGAATATTCGAGATGTGTTGAATGTCAACTTTGGAAATCTGGAAGCTCGCTCGCAACAAACGACCGATATTACAGGTATTGCGACAGGCTATCGTGATTTGGATCATATGACGACTGGTCTTCATGAGGAGGAGTTGATTATCTTAGCAGCTCGTCCGGCGGTTGGTAAGACAGCCTTTGCCTTGAATATTGCTCAGAACATTGGGACTAAGTTGGACAAAACGGTTGCTATCTTTTCGCTCGAAATGGGTGCGGAAAGTTTAGTGGATCGTATGTTGGCGGCAGAAGGTTTGGTGGAATCGCATTCTATTCGTACAGGTCAATTGACCGATGAGGAATGGCAAAAGTATACCATTGCTCAAGGCAATTTGG
>CAUSQY010000121.1:0-3345 GCA_963533645.1 uncultured Streptococcus sp.
CTCGCTACTGTCCGTCGATTGAGGACAAGATTGTGCGCTTTGCGGATAAGGAACGTCACCAACTCTTCCTTGAGCCAGAAGGGCGCAATACTGAGGAAGTCTATGTTCAAGGACTTTCAACCAGTCTGCCTGAGGATGTCCAACGTGAGCTGGTTCATTCTATCAAAGGTTTGGAAAATGCAGAGATGATGCGAACAGGTTATGCCATTGAGTACGATATGGTCTTGCCTCATCAGTTGCGTGCGACTTTGGAAACCAAGAAAATCTCAGGACTCTTTACTGCTGGTCAGACAAATGGAACGTCAGGTTACGAAGAAGCTGCTGGTCAAGGGATTATCGCGGGTATCAATGCGGCTCTGAAAATCCAAGGCAAGCCTGAATTGATTTTGAAGCGCAGTGACGGTTATATTGGGGTGATGATTGACGACTTGGTGACCAAGGGAACCATTGAACCTTACCGTCTCTTGACCAGCCGTGCAGAATACCGTCTCATCCTTCGTCATGACAATGCCGATATGCGTTTGACCGAGATGGGTCGAGAGATTGGGCTTGTGGATGATGAACGCTGGGCTCGTTTTGAAATCAAGAAAAATCAATTTGACAATGAGATGAAGCGCCTAGACAGTATCAAACTCAAGCCAGTCAAGGAAACCAATGCCAAGGTTGAGGAGATGGGCTTCAAGCCGTTGACAGATGCAGTGACAGCCAAGGAATTCCTTCGCCGTCCAGAAGTTTCTTACCAAGATGTGGTGGCCTTCATCGGGCCAGCGGCAGAGGACTTGGACGACAAGATTATCGAATTGATCGAAACAGAAATCAAGTACGAAGGCTACATTTCCAAAGCCATGGATCAGGTTGCTAAGATGAAGCGCATGGAAGAAAAACGCATTCCAGCTAACATTGACTGGGATGACATTGATTCTATCGCAACCGAAGCTCGCCAGAAGTTCAAACTCATCAATCCAGAAACTATTGGGCAAGCTAGCCGTATTTCGGGAGTAAACCCAGCAGATATTTCTATTTTGATGGTGTACTTAGAAGGTAAAAATCGTAGTATTTCTAAAACTCAAGAAAAGAAAGCATAGAGAAAAACAGCTCCGAAGACGGGGCTGTTTTGTTGATTTTCGAAGAGTATTATTCTTCATCTGGTGTGAGGATCATCGGGATGATAATCGGTTCACGTTCCGTATTTTCATAGAGGAAGGGGCGAATGGCGTTGACAATGGCACCATTGACAGATTGCACGCTAGCATCTTTGTTCTTCAGTGCGATACGAATAGCATTGAAGAGGATGCGCTGGCTTTGGCGAATCAAGTCTCCAGACTCTCTCATGTAGACAAAGCCTCGGCTGAGGATGTCTGGGCCAGACAGAATCATCTGCGATTTAAAGTCAACAGTTGCGACTGCTAGAACGACACCGTCTTCAGATAAATCACGACGATCTTTGAGGACAGCAGCGCCGATTTCACCGATACGATTTCCATCGACATAGATGTCTTGGGCATTGAAGTGACCTGCGATACGGGCTGAGTTAGCAGTAAGAGCAAGCACATCACCATTGCTCATGATAAAGATATTGTCCTTCTCGACACCCGTATCCACCGCTAGTCCAGCGTGGACTTTCTGCATACGATATTCACCGTGGACAGGCATGAAGTATTTCGGCTTAATCAAGCGGAGCATGAGTTTTTGCTCTTGCTGACCACCGTGTCCAGATGTATGGATATTGTTCACTTTACCGTGGATAACTTCGACACCAGCTTCAGAAATAGTGTTAATCAATTTGTTGACGCTAGTGGTATTTCCAGGGATTGGGCTAGAAGAGAAGATAACAGTATCGCCGGGTTGGAGTTGCACCTGACGGTGAGTTCCATTAGCGATACGAGAGAGGGCTGCCATCGGCTCCCCTTGACTACCTGTACAGAGGATCAGAACCTCGCCTGCAGGATAGTCTTTGATTTCATTTGGCTCGATAAAGGTTCCCTTAGGAGCTTTGATGTAGCCAAGCTCGATTCCGTTGACAATGGCCTTTTCCATAGAACGACCAAAGACAGCGATCTTGCGCCCAGTCTTAACAGCAGCTTCTGTTGCTTGCTGGAGACGGAAGATATTTGAGGCAAAGGATGCAAAGATGATACGTCCTTCGATGCCTTGGATAATCTTCATGATGGACTGACCAACGACTTTTTCAGAGTTGGTAAAGGTTGGCACTTCCGCATTTGTCGAGTCAGAGAGGAGGCAGAGCACGCCTTCTTCACCAAGGGCAGCCATCCGGTGCAAGTCTGCAGGTTCTCCAACTGGAGTGAAGTCAAACTTAAAGTCACCCGTACAAACGATTTTACCTTGAGGAGTATGAATGACAATCCCCAAAGGCTCTGGAATGGAGTGAGTGGTTCTAAAGAAAGTTGCCTTGAGATTTTTAAAGGTCAACTCAGTATTGTGGTTGATTTCGTAAAGTTTGGCGTTGCGCAAGAGGCCGTGTTCTTCGAGTTTCCCACGGATCAAAGCCAAGGCAAGTGGTCCAGCATAGATAGGGACATTTGCTTGCTTGAGCAGGAAAGGAATCCCACCGATGTGGTCCTCGTGTCCGTGTGTAATCAAAACAGCCTTGACGCGGTCGATATTGTCCACGATGTAAGAGTAGTCAGGGATAACGTAGTCGATACCCAGCAAGTCATCTTCTGGGAATTTAATCCCAGCATCGACGATGATAATCTCATCTTGGTATTCAATTCCGTAAGTGTTTTTCCCGATTTCTCCCAGACCACCGATGGCAAAAACGCCGACTTCTTCAGGTTTAAGAGTATAGGCCATATTAGAACTCCGTGATTTCGAAAGCGCCAGTTTCTTTTTCGTAATCTAGCAATTTGTCAGACAAGAGTTCGATGAATTCGATGTTGTACTCTGGGCAGTTTTCTTCGACAAGTTGGCGAGCAGCGATACGTCCTTCAAGTTCTGAGCTGGCATCGATGTCTAGGTAAAGTGAGCGTGTTGTTTCACGGCGCGGACTGCGCTCTTTTGTTTCCTGATAAAAAACTTTGTAAATCATTACATTTCCTTTCGTATTTTCATGATTAACCTGCAGAAAACAACAGCTGATTAGCTGTTTTCTTTTATTTAATTCTGAGTAGTAGATTAATCCTGATTCGTTACAATTATAATAATTATACCATAAAATAAGGGAATAGTAAAAGGTGGAGATAAGAAAATGTAAGAGTGATTTAGTCTAAAAGTATTCGGATTCCATATTTTTGAAATGCCTGTTCTGGATATTTTTAATCTTATGAGAGATAGCCGTGCTTGCGGTACCAATCTACCACGTCAGCTAAGCTTTCTTCGAGAGGG
>CAUSQY010000122.1:0-3344 GCA_963533645.1 uncultured Streptococcus sp.
TAGTGTCAATTCCATCTGCATAGTTGGCATTGAGGAGGACAGATAGGCTAAATGGGTAAGGCGCTAGTTTGATCATTTCGATGGCTTGAGTTGCACCAACCGGATTCTTGATGAGGACAAGGGTACATTCCTTATCACCGATATGGAAGGTTTCTTGGCGTCCAAAGACAGCGCGACTCTTGTCAAATCCTTGTTTGATCCGTTGTGAATCCGCACCGAGGAAGCGAGCAATGGCAACCGCAGCAAGGGCATTGTAGATGTTGTAAAGTCCACCGATTTGGATGCCGTATTCTTGGCCGTCAATGACAAAGCGAGAGCGATTGTTGGTCAACTCAACTAGTTCTGTCAGACGGTAGTCCAAGTCAGGTCGTTTGCAGCCACAATTTTCGCAGATATAGGCACCCAAGTTGGCATAGGTATTGTGCTCATATTTGAGGATGCCTTGACAGTCAGGGCAGAGAATCCCTTCGGTATTGTAGTGAGCCAGCTTTGCTGGACCTTTTTCCAAGTCAAAACCAAAATACTGTACAGGATTTGGAATAGCTGGCTTGTAGAAAAGTGGACTGTCTCCATTAAGGAGAACAGTGGCAGTAGGCACCTTACGAATAGCATCCAAAATCATCTTGTAAGTTGTGTAAATCTCACCATAGCGGTCCATCTGGTCACGGAAGATATTGGTGATGACAAAGAGACTAGGCTGGATATAGTCACAGATACGAGATAGACTGGCTTCGTCAATTTCTAGGACGGCAATATTTTTCCCAGTTTTAGAAGATTTGGCTGTTAAGAAGGTTGTCGCAATCCCTGTGATCATGTTGGCACCGCTTGGGTTGGTCAGAACCTGACCATAAACCTCTTTTAAAATGCCGACAGTGAGGGCGGTTGTCAGGGTTTTCCCATTGGTTCCAGTGACCACGACAATCTCGTAGTTCTTAGCTAGGTTTTGTAAAATATCTTTATCAAATTGAAGGGCAAGTTTTCCTGGGAGCGTACTTCCACGACCAAGACGGTTCAAGATGAAGTGAGAAGAACGCCCAGCAAGAAGGCCCAAAGTAGTTTTTAATTTCATGTTTCTATTATATCATAAAAGAGGGAAAAGACAGATTTGAGATTTCGCAGAAACAAAAACAGCCCGAAGAGGGCTGTGAGATTTAGTCTAGTTTAAATGCAACGATGGCAGGTTTTGATTTAAAATCACCAACAGGTTTAATTTCGAGTTCGAAGTCACCATTTCCAATAACTCCAAAATGTTGAACAGCACCTTCTAAAGATCTCCCACTTGATAGAGTTTCTGCAGTGTTCGTGTTAGCGTAGGAGTCCATTTTTTTACTTCCAACATAAAGATTCATATCCCATCCTACAGCTAAATCTTTCTCTGAAAGATTAGTTACGTTGTATGTTACTTTCAATACTTTGTCAGGGTTAGTTTTATCAAATTGATTACGTTCATCAGTCCATTCTACATTTGTAATCGTATACTCAGCCACATTGTCAAACGTTATTTTATCCCCGATAGCAAGTTTTCCTTTCTTTTCGGTCTCTTTTTTGCTTGAGGATGTTTCTACTTTGTCATTCTTTGAAGTAGTTTCCTCTTTTTTGCTTGCACCACTACAAGCAACTAGAGCGAGGACTGACAAGCAAGAGAGTCCGAGTGCAAATATTCTATTTGTTTTATTCATTCATAAAACCTCCTTTATAATATAACGATATAATAACATAAATAAAAAGAAAATAAAAGCATTTTCAAAAAGAAAATACTTTTATTTTTCTAGTTAAATCGCAAACAAGTCATTCAAGTTCTCAGCCAAGGTTGGGTGAGTGAAGATTTGTTTTGTGAAGTAAGTGTAAGGAATCTTGTTGTCCATAGCAACAGTGATGATGTTGATGATTTCTTGAGAACCTTCTGAGAAGATGCTTGCTCCAAGAATTTCTTTTGTTTCAGTATTGACAACAGCTTTGAAGGCTCCACGAAGGTCTCCATTTACGTGACCACGAGGCATTGCTGCAACAGGGATTTCCTTAACTGCGTATGGAAGTTTCAAATCAGCTGCTTGGCTTTCAGTCAAACCAACTTGTGAAAGTGCAGGTGTGATGAACATAGTGTTTGGTACATTGAGACGGTCTTCAAGTGTGTAGCTGCCATCTCCAGCAAGGTAGCTGTAGACAACACGGAAGTCATCAAGTGAAATGTAGGTAAATTGAGGTCCACCGTTGACGTCTCCAACTGCAAAGACACCAGGAACGTTTGTTTGACAATGTTTGTCTACTTTAATAGCACCACGTTCAGTTAGTTCAATATCTGTATTTTCAAGTTGAAGTGGTTCTACATTTGGTTTGCGTCCAGTTGCGTAGAGAAGGGCGTCGAAACGGTAAGTTTCATTTTCAGTTACGACAAGCACTTGGTCACCGTCATTTTTGATTTCAGTAGTACGGATATTTTGAAGCAATTCAATACCGTCTTCTTCCATGTATTGTTTAGCAAGAGCTGCGATGGAAGGTTCTGCACGAGGTAGGAAAGTATCCAAGGCATCTAGGACTGTAACCTTGCTTCCAAGTTTGTTGTAAAGACCTGCAAATTCAAGACCGATGTTTCCGCCACCAAGGACACCAAGTTTTTCAGGCAATTTGTCCAAGTTTTGGATACCTGTTGAGTCAAAGACGTTTTTGCTTGTAGCAAGTCCAGGGATTGGCAAGACGTTTGAAACAGCACCAGTGTTGATAACGATAGTTTCAGCAGTCAGTTCTTGTTTTTCATCACCAGCTTGGATTTCGATGACTTTGTTTGAAAGGAAGTGAGCTTCCGCATCAAAGATATCCACACCTGTACCCGCAACAGTAGCATAGTTTTTACCGTTGAGGCGACTAGTGATAGTATTTTTGGTAGCAATGACTTCTTCAAAAGATAAGTCCTTCTCAGCAGCTACTAACAAGGTCTTAGTCGGGATACATCCGATGTTGATACAAGTTCCGCCATACATAGCTTTACTACGTTCGATAAGAGCCACTTTTTTACCAGCCGACGCTAATTTACCAGCTAGTGTCTTCCCAGCTTTACCAAATCCAATAACGATTAAATCATATGTTAACATTTATAGTCCTCCTATTCGATTTTCATTCTAGCATAAGAAAACACTTTTTGCACAAATCTGCTACGGGAAAGACAGAAAAAGATAAAAACGCTTTCCAGACAAAAAACTAGTAATTTTTTGACAAGGTTGATAAACTAAAATCCTATCTATTTTTATATAAAATAGAATAAATGTTCGAAAATAGGAGCTTTTATGAAATTGAATCGTTATATTATTGCCTTTGCTGGGGTCATTTTACACTTAATGCTGGGTTCG
>CAUSQY010000123.1:0-3322 GCA_963533645.1 uncultured Streptococcus sp.
TTCGTCGTTATATGATTGACTTGCAATCACAAGACTTTGTACGTTTTGCTCGTGCAAAAGGTTTGTCTGAAAAAGAAATTTCAAACAAACACATCTTTAAAAATGCCATGGTTCCGCTGGTTTCAGGAATTCCTGGTGCCGTTATCGGGGTTATCGGTGGTGCAACTCTTACTGAAACAGTCTTCGCCTTCCCAGGTATGGGTAAAATGTTGATTGACTCTGTAAAAGCATCTAATAACTCTATGGTCGTTGGTCTTGTCTTCATCTTTACATGTATTTCTATCTTCTCACTTCTTTTGGGAGATATTTGGATGACGATTATTGACCCACGTATTAAATTGACTGAGAAAGGAGGCAAATAATGTCTACAATCGATAAAGAAAAATTTCAGTTTGTAAAACGTGACGATTTTGCCTCTGAAGCCATTGATGCGCCAGCTTATTCATACTGGGGATCAGTGTTTAGACAATTTATGAAGAAAAAATCAACTGTAGTCATGTTGGGAATCTTGGTAGCTATCATTTTGATGAGTTTCATCTACCCAATGTTTTCTAAGTTTGATTTCAATGATGTCAGCAAGGTAAACGACTTTAGTGCTCGTTATATCAAGCCAAATGCTGAGCATTGGTTCGGTACAGACAGTAACGGTAAATCTCTCTTTGACGGTGTCTGGTTCGGAGCTCGTAACTCTATCCTCATTTCTGTGATTGCGACAGTGATTAACTTGGTTATCGGTGTTTTTGTCGGTGGTATTTGGGGAATTTCAAAATCAGTTGACCGCGTGATGATGGAAGTTTATAACGTCATCTCAAACATCCCATCTCTTTTGATTGTCATTGTCTTGACTTACTCAATCGGAGCTGGATTCTGGAATCTGATTTTTGCCATGAGTGTAACAACATGGATTGGGATTGCCTTCATGATTCGTGTGCAAATCTTGCGTTATCGTGACTTGGAATACAACTTGGCGTCACGTACTTTGGGAACACCAACCTTGAAGATTGTTGCCAAAAATATTATGCCACAATTGGTATCTGTTATTGTGACAACCATGACTCAAATGCTTCCAAGCTTTATCTCATACGAAGCCTTCTTGTCATTCTTCGGTCTTGGATTACCAATTACAGTGCCAAGTTTGGGTCGTTTGATTTCAGATTATTCACAAAACGTAACAACCAATGCTTACTTGTTCTGGATTCCATTGACAACTCTTGTCTTGGTATCCTTATCCCTTTTCGTAGTTGGTCAAAACTTAGCGGATGCTAGTGATCCACGTACACATAGATAGGAGTAGAAATGACAAAAGAAAAAAATGTAATTTTGACTGCTCGCGATATTGTCGTGGAATTTGACGTTCGTGACAAAGTATTGACAGCCATTCGCGGCGTTTCCCTTGAACTAGTTGAAGGAGAAGTATTAGCCTTGGTAGGTGAGTCAGGATCAGGAAAATCTGTTTTGACAAAGACCTTCACAGGTATGCTCGAAGAAAATGGTCGCATTGCTCAAGGTAGCATTGACTACCGTGGTCAAGATTTGACAGCCTTATCTTCTCACAAGGATTGGGAACAAATTCGTGGTGCTAAGATTGCGACTATCTTCCAAGATCCAATGACTAGTTTGGACCCAATTAAAACAATTGGTAGTCAGATTACAGAAGTTATTGTAAAACACCAAGGAAAAACAGCTAAAGAAGCGAAAGAATTGGCCATTGACTACATGAATAAGGTTGGGATTCCAGATGCAGATAGACGTTTTGATGAATACCCATTCCAATATTCTGGAGGAATGCGTCAACGTATCGTTATTGCTATTGCCCTTGCCTGCCGACCTGATGTCTTGATCTGTGATGAGCCAACGACTGCCTTGGATGTAACCATCCAAGCACAGATTATTGATTTGCTAAAATCTTTACAAAACGAGTACCATTTCACAACAATCTTTATCACCCACGACCTTGGTGTGGTAGCAAGTATTGCGGATAAGGTAGCGGTTATGTATGCAGGAGAAATCGTTGAGTATGGAACTGTTGAGGAAGTCTTCTATGACCCTCGCCATCCATATACATGGAGTCTCTTGTCTAGCTTGCCTCAGCTTGCTGATGATAAAGGGGATCTTTACTCAATCCCAGGAACACCTCCGTCACTTTATACTGACCTGAAAGGGGATGCCTTTGCCTTGCGTTCTGACTATGCAATGCAGATTGACTTCGAACAAAAAGCTCCTCAATTCTCAGTATCAGAGACGCATTGGGCTAAAACTTGGCTTCTTCATGAGGATGCTCCAAAAGTAGAAAAACCAGCTGTGATTGCAAATCTCCACGATAAGATCCGTGATAAAATGGGATTTGCCCATCTGGCAGACTAGGAGGAAGGAAATGTCTGAAAAATTAGTAGAAATCAAAGATTTAGAAATTTCCTTCGGTGAAGGAAGTAAGAAGTTTGTCGCGGTTAAAAATGCTAACTTCTTTATCAACAAGGGAGAAACTTTCTCGCTTGTAGGTGAGTCAGGTAGTGGGAAAACAACTATTGGTCGTGCGATAATCGGTCTCAATGATACAAGTAATGGAGATATCATTTTTGAAGGTCAAAAGATTAATGGTAAGAAATCGCGTGAACAAGCTGCGGAATTGATTCGTCGTATCCAGATGATTTTCCAAGACCCTGCGGCAAGTTTGAATGAACGTGCGACTGTTGATTATATTATTTCTGAAGGTCTTTACAATCATCATCTGTTCAAAGATGAAGAAGAACGTAAAGAGAAAGTTAAAAATATTATCCGTGAAGTGGGGCTTCTTGCTGAGCACTTGACTCGTTACCCTCATGAATTCTCAGGTGGTCAACGTCAACGTATCGGTATTGCCCGTGCCTTGGTCATGCAACCAGACTTTGTTATTGCGGATGAGCCCATTTCAGCCTTGGACGTTTCTGTTCGTGCCCAAGTCTTGAACTTGCTCAAAAAATTCCAAAAAGAACTTGGTTTGACCTATCTCTTTATCGCCCATGACTTGTCTGTCGTTCGTTTTATTTCAGATCGTATCGCAGTTATTTACAAGGGTGTTATTGTAGAGGTTGCAGAAACAGAAGAATTGTTTAACAATCCAATTCACCCATATACTCAAGCCTTGCTTTCAGCGGTACCAATCCCAGATCCAATCTTGGAACGTAAGAAGGTCTTGAAGGTTTACGACCCAAGTCAACACGACTATGAGACTGATAAGCCATCTATGGTAGAAATCCGTCCAGGTCACTATGTTTGGGCTAACCAAGCCGAATTGGCACGTTATCAACAAGGGTTAAACTAATAATGGTTTTATAATTTCCAT
>CAUSQY010000124.1:0-3318 GCA_963533645.1 uncultured Streptococcus sp.
CTTTTTTCCGTTCCTTATTGAGCGTTTTTTTCTTACGAATCCAAGCATCATTAATAACCAAGCCTAATCCATGAAAGAGTCCATAGGCGATATAGTACCAGGTCACTCCATGCCAAAATCCCATAATCAGCATATTTACAATATAGGCCACGCTTGAGGTTACATTGCGATTCTTAAAGACCTTCTTTCTGGTCAACACCATGACCATTCGCATAAAGACAAAGTCACGGAACCAGAAAGACAGACTCATGTGCCAGCGATTCCAAAACTCTTTTAAATCCCTAGATAAAAAAGGCTTGTTGAAGTTAATTGGACTATGAATCCCCATTAAGTTTGAGATTGCCAAGGCAAACATAGAGTAGCCTGCAAAGTCAAAGAAAAGTTCTAGACCAAAGGTATACATAACTGCCAAGGCATAGTGGTTAAAAAAGCCACCTGACTGTAGGGCTAGATTCTTCAGAGGAGGGAGTAAGGTCTCTCCTAAAATATGAGCTATGATAAACTTATATAGAAAGCCAAGCATGATATACTTGACAGCCTCTTCCAGCATATCCATCAACTCATCTCGCTCAGGAATGGTCTGATAATTTTCATTAAAACGCTTAAAGCGATCGATTGGACCACTTGAAAAAGTCGGCATGAAGAGAAGAAAACGGAGGAATTCCCAGAGGGTAAAATCCTTAATCACTCCATCTCTCAGCTCGATGATAATCCCAACCGAACGAAAGGTCAGGTAAGAAATTCCCAAAAATCCAAGCAAAGACTGCGTTCCATTGATAGCTGGCTGCACCTTGACAAAGATAATCGGCAGTAGGGACAGAAAACTAACTAGGTAGAAAACCCACTTACCATCCTTACTTTTTCGATAGTGCTTATAGAAAAGCAAGAGCAATATTTCCCAGCACAGATAAATGCCCAAGGCAGCCAATTGATTGGTCTTCCCACCTACCAGCATGGTAACGATAAAGAAGAGACTAACCAATACCTCATACCAGGCAAAGCGTTTCTTGAAAAAGAGGCCGATAAAGATGGGCAAGGTTGCAGCAATCACATAGACAAAATACTGAGGATTGCCGTATGGCTCTAAATGAGGAAGCTGTTTAAAAAACTCCATCATCTCCTATTTACCTCATTAATCAATCCTTTGATATCAATTTTTCCATTTGGAGTCAGTGGCAAACTGTCTCGATAAAGGAATTTGGACGGCATCATATAAGACATCATAATATCTGTCAAGTCTTCCTTGATAGCCTTGGTAATATCGATATCACGTTCAAACTGCTCACGGACACCATCTTTTAAGATGACATAAGCCAATAGATTTTGTACCTTGTGGTCCTTATTATAGCGCGGTACTGCAACAGCAGACTCGATAAAGCGAGACTTATTGAGGTTTTGAGAGACATCTTCTAACTCAATGCGGTAACCGTTGAACTTAATCTGGAAGTCCATGCGTCCGCCGTAGAGAAGCAAGCCTTCATCTGTCATAGTTCCCACATCTCCTGTATGGTAGGCTGGCAGACCTTCAAACTCAAAGAAGGCTTCTGCCGTTTTTTCAGGATTGTTCATATAACCTTTTGAAACAGCTGGCCCAGAAACAATGATTTCTCCCTGTTCGCCATTTGGCAGTTTATTTCCTTCCTCGTCAATGATAAAGGTTGGAGAATCAGCCTTGGTATAGCCAATTGGTAGACGTTTGAGATTCGCTAGCATCTCATCTGTCACGGCAACTGCTGACAGGGCCACTGTCGCTTCTGTTGGACCGTAAGCATTGATAATACGGGCATTTGGGAAACGCTCACGTAGTTTTTGAGCCGTTTTGACCGTCAATTCTTCTCCATCAAAGTAGAAATGCGTGATACCAGGCATTTTCTCGCTATTAAAGTCTTCAGACAACATGGCCATATCCGCAAAAGAAGGCGTTGATGTCCAGATAGCGATTGGCAATGAAAAGATGGTCGCAAAGAGTTGCTTAAAGTCCTGAGTAATAGCTGAAGGAAGAGCGAAAAGTGTACCACCAAGTGCTAATGTCGGTGCCCAGTACATGACAGACAGATCAAAAGAATAAGGTGGCTGAGCCAGCATTTGCGGACGACTTGGCGTCGCAAATTCCTTATCCGTAATCATCCAGTTGGTAAAACTGAGGAGGTTATCATGGGAAATCTGTACTCCCTTAGGCTTACCAGTTGTACCAGAAGTAAAGATAATGTAGTAGTTATCATCACCCTTGACTGGATGCGTAATCTCATAACTAGTCCCTTGAGCAAAGGCTTCTTGAACCTGAGCTAGAGTCATCATTGGCGTAGAAACCTGCTCCAATGGAAAGTCTGAGATAGCAATAATCAAGCTTGGCTCTGCTACTTCTAAAATAGCCGAAACTCGCTCCAAGGCTGAATGGCTGTCAATGGGAATGTAGGCATGTCCTGACTTAGTCAGAGCTACAAAAGTTGCCAACATTTCATATTCTTGGCCACCAAAAACAACCACAGGAGACTTCTCTGGCAAATCCAGTTGATCAATGGCTGCAGCCAAACTATCCGAATCAGCCTTCAAATCTCCATAAGTGTGTTCCTGCCCCAAAACATTGTAAACAGGATAGCTAGGCTGTGTCTGAGCAAAATGCTCAATGGTTTCAATCATATCTGCTATTGGTTTATTTGACACAATAGGGATTCTCCTTCAAGTTAAAATTCATTATAGATAAAGCTTCCTTGACCCTGACCAAGATAGCTAAAGAAGTAAAGCAGCCCTAGAAAGATAAGAAAATACAAGGCTGTCCGACCAAGAAAGAGGTACAATTCTTTTCTCTGTTTCATCAAGAAAAACCATTCATTTCTGTAATTTTCGCTAAAATAAAATCAATTTCTTCCTAATTTATTTTCTGCTATTATACCACTTTATAGACTAGTTTTTCAATTGTTTACCCGTCTATTTTCACTACGTTCCAGTAACATTAATTTGTTCCATATGATTCTTTCTAATGATAGCTTAAATGCTTTTCAGTATGGATTATATGGGGAGCTACAACAAAGTAGGCTCCATACTACCTATAGAGGATTTTTCCACTATAAATATTATAGAGCCTTATCTTATGTCTCACTTTATCGGTGCAGTTCCCTTTATCTAGAGATTTTTATAGTATGTAATCCTAAAATTCACTATAGATAAATTCTTGAATGTTCGAAAAATCGGTCACAAAACAATAAATCACGATGCTTAAGATAACCGTATAGAAAAATAGCGTCCACAAGATTAAACGGTGTGTGTTAGTTAGCTTGGTTTGCAAATTTGTAAAGTTCTTTTTCAACTTCCATCCAT
>CAUSQY010000125.1:0-3308 GCA_963533645.1 uncultured Streptococcus sp.
TTTCAAAGGGCTTTGTCTTTCGCGACAACTATATTAGTATATCACCTATACCACCAACCTGTCAATACCTTTTTTGAAAAAAATTAAAAAATTATTATTTTTAAATTGGTGAATAGTTTTACATACCTTTGAGGATGGTAAATTGACCTACATTCTATCTTTTTAAAGGCGTAAAAAATGCCCTTGCGGACATTTTTTCTATTCTTGTTCTTGTTTATACTTTTCGAGTTCAGCTTTATTGGCCCAGACATAGTGTCCTGGACGAATCTCTGCCATTTCTGGTTTATCAACAGAATAATCGTGCTGCTCAGGATCATAGACCTTCAACACTTTTTTACGCTCCAAGATTGGATCTGGAATTGGAACAGCTGAGAGCAGGGATTGTGTGTAAGGATGGACAGGATGGTTGAACAGCTCCTCTGTCTCTGCCACCTCTACAATGACACCTTTGTAAATCACGGCGATACGATCAGAAATAAAACGAACTACCGAAAGGTCATGGGCAATAAACAGGTAGGTCAAACCCAACTCTTTTTGAAATTTTTTCAAAAGATTCAAGACCTGAGCTCGGACTGATACGTCCAAAGCAGAGATTGGCTCATCAGCAATCACGAAGTCTGGTTGCATGACCAATGCACGAGCAATCCCGATCCGTTGACGCTGTCCACCAGAGAATTCGTGAGGATAGCGAGTTAAATGCTCAGCCAACAAACCAACTTCATTGATGATATCTTTGACTTTTCTTTGACGATCTTCTTCGCTATCAAACAAATGGTAATTATAGAGCCCCTCAGATATGATATAGTCAACCGTTGCACGTTCATTCAGGCTAGCTGCTGGGTCTTGGAAAATCATCTGAATCTTGCGAATCAAGTCTGCTTCTTCTGCTTTTGACTTTTTACCATTAATCTTTTTGCCTTCGTAGAAGATATCGCCTGCACTGGTATCATTAAGACCGATAATAGCTCGACCAATAGTAGTCTTACCAGAGCCTGATTCCCCTACAAGAGAGAAAGTTTCCCCCTTGTTGATGAAGAAATTTGCATTTTTAACTGCCACAAATTTCTTACTTCCTTCACCGAAGGAAATTTCTAAATCTTTAATTTCAACTAATTTTTCAGTCATTTCCTTCCTCCTAAGCTTCTAATTGATTGAAGCCCATTTTTGAACGAATTTTTTCATGCAGGTTTTCGATGATCTCTGGTTTATCAACCTTAGGTGCATCTTCGTGCAGCAGCCAAGTCTTAGCCCAATGAGTATCTGACACATTGAAAGCTGGTGCTTCTTCTTCAAAGTCAATTGACATGGCATAGTCAGAACGCAATGCAAAGGCATCCCCTTTGATTGGTGAATAAAGTGACGGCGGAGTACCAGGAATCGAGTAAAGCGCACCATTTGCATCTGCCAACTGAGGCAAGCTGGATAGCAAGCTCCATGTATAAGGATGTTTTGGCTCATAGAAGATTTCTTCAACTGTGCCGTATTCTACAATTTCACCGGCATACATAACCGCAACCTTATCTGCAATACTAGCCACAACACCAAGGTCGTGCGTAATAAAGATGGTTGTGAAATGATATTCTTGCTGCAATGATTTGAGCAAGTCAATAATCTGCGCTTGAATCGTTACATCGAGGGCTGTTGTCGGCTCATCACAGATAAGAATATCAGGACGGCAAGCTAAGGCAATAGCAATAACAATCCGCTGACGCATACCACCTGAGTATTGGAAAGGATATTCTTCGAAACGTTTTTCCGCATCTGGAATTCCGACCTTGCTCATATAATCGATGGCCATTTTCTTAGCTTCTTTAGCTGATTTTCCTTGGTGCTTGATAATGACTTCTGTAATCTGGCTTCCAATGGTATTAATGGGATCCAAGCTCGTCATCGGATCTTGGAAGATAGTCGCAATTTTTGCACCGCGAATCGGTTCCCAATCTTTATTACTACGAAGAGTTGTCAAATCTTTGCCACGGTAGTCAATGGTTCCTTGAGCTACACGGCCATTTTCTTCTAACATACCCGTAAAGGTCTTTGTCAAGACAGACTTTCCTGAGCCTGATTCACCAACAATAGCCAGAACTTCGCCTTCAATCAAGTCCAGAGAGACTCCGCGAATGGCGGTTAAGACACGATCGCGAACATCGAATTCCACGACAATATCGCGAGCAGTCAATATTACATTTTCATTCTTTGTCATATTTACTCCTATCTATGTGTACGTGGATCGCTGGCGTCAGCTAAGTTTTGACCAACTACGAAGAAGGTAAGGGATACCAAAATCAGAGTTGTGAGTGGAATCCAAAAGAGGTAGGCATTTGTCGTCACGTTTTGTGAATAATCTGAAATCAAGCGTCCCAAACTTGGCACTGTTACAGGAAGACCTAATCCAAAAAAGGACAGAAAGGCTTCGTAAGAGATAAAGCTTGGCAGCATCTGTGAAGTGGTAGTCACGATAACAGATACCAACTGCGGCATAATGTTCTTCGTAACAATCTTGAGAGTCGGTGTACCAAGAGTACGAGAGGCAAGGTTGTATTCCAAATCCCGATAGCGCATAATCTGCACACGGATGGTGTAGGCAATACCGACCCAACCAGTAATCGTCATGGCAAAAATAAGATTCCAGAAACCAGCACCGATAGAGTAGGTCAAGACAATGACAATCAAGAGGGCTGGGATATTTGAAATGATATTGTAGATTTCCATCATGACACGGTCAACTGTTTTGGAAATTCCCCAGATACCGCCGATGATAACTCCGATGGCCAGATTAATAACCGTCGCAATAATCGAAATAAGAATAGAGTTACGGGCACCGAACCAAACACCATCAAAGAGAGACTTACCATTACTATCCGTTCCAAACCAGTACTGACCACTTGGCTTGATATAACGCATGCTAAAGTCATTTACCTTGCTCACGTCATTAAAGTCGAAGTTTGAAAACATAGGATAAATGAAGCTCATGAGAATAATGGCAATCAGAATCCCCAGCATGGTAATGGTTGATTTCTTTTTCAAGAATTGACGCATGACTGATTTCCAGTAAGAGTAGGCTGGAGCATCAATCGTTTCAGAGGCAAAATCGTCACGTTTGACAAATTGGAATTTGCTTTTATCAATTGTAGCCATTATTTACCTCCTTTTGATGTTAACTTGATACGTGGGTCCAGTACAGTCATCAGAATGTCACCCAGCAAGAGAGCAAAGATAGACAGACATGTGAAGATGAATACAAGACCAACAACCATAGAGTTATTGGATGCCTTAACGGAATCAATCAGCATCTTACCCATACCAGG
>CAUSQY010000126.1:0-3300 GCA_963533645.1 uncultured Streptococcus sp.
CAGATTTGAAAAAATACGAAGGTGTCATTCCAGCCTTCTACGCATGTTATGATGATCAAGGAGAAGTCAGTCCAGAGCGTACGCGTGCCTTGGTTCAATACTTTATTGATAAGGGAGTTCAAGGTCTCTATGTCAATGGTTCTTCTGGTGAATGTATCTACCAAAGTGTAGAGGACCGCAAGTTGATTTTGGAAGAAGTCATGGCAGTTGCTAAGGGCAAATTGACAATCATTGCTCACGTGGCTTGCAACAATACCAAAGACAGTATGGAACTTGCTCGTCATGCGGAAAGCTTGGGAGTAGATGCCATTGCAACGATTCCGCCGATTTACTTCCGCTTGCCAGAATACTCAGTAGCCAAATACTGGAACGATATCAGTTCTGCAGCTCCAAACACAGACTACGTGATTTACAACATTCCTCAATTGGCAGGGGTTGCTTTGACTCCAAGCCTTTACACAGAAATGTTGAAAAATCCTCGTGTTATCGGTGTTAAGAACTCTTCTATGCCAGTTCAAGATATCCAAACCTTTGTCAGCCTTGGTGGAGAAGACCACATTGTCTTTAATGGTCCAGATGAACAATTCCTAGGTGGTCGCCTCATGGGTGCCAAAGCTGGTATTGGTGGTACTTATGGTGCTATGCCAGAACTCTTCTTGAAACTTAATGAGTTGATTGCTGAGAAAGACTTGGAAACAGCGCGTGAATTGCAATACGCTATCAATGCAATCATTGGTAAACTCACTGCTGCACATGGAAATATGTACGGAGTCATCAAAGAAGTCTTGAAGATCAATGAAGGTTTGAACATTGGTTCAGTTCGTTCACCATTGACGCCAGTGACTGAAGAAGATCGACCAGTTGTAGAAGCAGCTGCTCAATTGATTCGTGAAACCAAGGAGCGCTTCCTCTAATCCATAAGGAGGTATTTATGACACACTACGTTGCAATTGATATCGGTGGAACAAACATCAAATATGGTTTGATCGACCAAGAAGGCCAACTTGTTGAATCGCATGAAATGCCAACTGAGGCGCATAAGGGTGGACCTCATATCTTACAAAAGACCAAAGATATCGTAGCCAGCTATTTAGAAAAAGGCCCAGTAGCAGGTGTTGCCATTTCTTCTGCAGGAATGGTGGATCCTGATAAGGGTGAGATTTTCTATGCTGGTCCTCAGATTCCTAACTATGCAGGAACCCAGTTTAAGAAGGAAATCGAGACGAGTTTTGCTATTCCTTGTGAGATTGAAAATGATGTCAACTGTGCAGGTCTTGCTGAGGCAGTATCTGGTTCAGGCAAGGGAGCGAGTGTCACCCTTTGCTTGACCATTGGAACAGGTATCGGTGGTTGCTTGATTATGGATGGGAAAGTCTTCCATGGATTTAGCAATTCAGCCTGTGAAGTTGGTTATATGCATATGCAGGATGGAGCTTTCCAAGACTTGGCTTCTACGACAGCCTTGGTAGAGTATGTAGCAGCAGCTCATGGTGATCCAGTTGACCAGTGGAATGGCCGACGCATTTTCAAGGAAGCTACTGAAGGAAACAAGATCTGTATGGCTGGCATTGACCGCATGGTAGATTACCTTGGAAAAGGTTTGGCAAATATTTGCTATGTGGCCAATCCAGAAGTAGTCATTCTCGGTGGAGGTATCATGGGACAAGAGGCTATCCTCAAACCGAAAATCCGCACAGCCTTGAAGGCGGCCTTGGTGCCAAGCCTAGCTGAAAAAACACGATTAGAATTTGCCCATCACCAAAATACAGCAGGGATGTTGGGAGCCTATTATCATTTTATACTCAATGAAAATCAAAGAGCAAAGTAGGAAGCTAGCCGTAGGCAGTACTTGAGTACGGCAAGGTGAAGCTGACGTGGTTTGAATTTGATTTTCGAAGAGTATCAAGACAAAACAATCCAAGTTTGGAATTATAGAATTAAGAAAAACACTGAATCACTACTCGAGTGAAAACTGTTTTGCTTAATTCTTTTTTTATTGAAAAATTTGAGCCAAAGGAGGTAATCGTGAGAAACTAGGAGAAAATAACCGACTTGCATGAGAAGTTGAGGCGAGAGCAATTCTATCATCCATTTAATTGATATTTAGCTTGAGTAAGTGAGAAAATGTGGAAAAGTGATATAATGAGATGGACGAAAAATTGACAAATTAGAATTTGTAGAGGTGAGAAAATGTAATGGGAACCTATCCAACTTAAATCGAAATACTATAAAATTGCGAGGAGATTGTAAGATGAGTAATTATATAAAATTAAATGAAGATAGATGGAATAATGTAAAAAACGACTACACTGAGCCATCGATACATGAAGAACTAGAAGAAGCTAGAAAGCATCCAATCTCTGTTTCCTTAACTGTTGGGAAAAAAGTTCCGATAGAATGGTTTGAAAAAGCCAAGGGAAAAAAGATATTAGGGTTAGCTTGTGGGGGTGGCCAGCAGGGTCCAGTTTTTGCTGCAAAAGATTATGATGTCACCATCATGGATTTTTCCACATCACAATTAGAAAGAGATGAGCTGGTTGCTAAAAGAGAAGGCTTAAAAATCACTACAGTTCAAGGTGATATGACAAAACCATTTCCATTTGAAGATGAAACCTTTGATATTGTTTTTAATCCGGTTTCAAATGTATACATAGAAGATTTAGAAAACATGTATAAAGAAGCCTCTCGCGTATTGAAAAAGGGCGGTTTGTTAATGGTTGGATTTATGAATCCTTGGATTTACATGTATGATGCTGACACTGTATGGGATAAACCCGATGAGGAATTACTGTTAAAGTTTTCACTCCCTTTTAATTCAAGAGAGCTTGAAGAGGAAGGCAAAATCACCATCAATCCAGAATATGGATATGAATTTAGCCATACCTTAGAAAGTCAGATTAGAGGACAACTAAAAAACGGTCTCGCTATGATTGATTTTTATGAATCATGTGACAAAAGACATCGATTATCACCTTATGGAAATGACTACATCGCTACACTTTGCATTAAACTATAATCTTATAGAACATACTTCTGGAGAATAGCTCGTTGTATTTTACGATTAGAATTTGCCCATCACCAAAATACAGCAGGGATGTTGGGAGCCTATTACCATTTCAAGACAAAACAATCCTAGTTTGGTTTAACCAAACTAGGATTTTCTAACACGTTTTTGTCTACGATAGCCGTTGAGCTTTTTATTTTCCCAATAGCTGTTAAAGATTTTTTCTTTGCTCTCGCGATTAATTTCTAAAAAGTAGGCATAAATCAAATCTATTAAAATGAGCATAGGGAGTTGAG
>CAUSQY010000127.1:0-3280 GCA_963533645.1 uncultured Streptococcus sp.
TCTTTGGTTCGAGTGCAGTTCTTGCTGATTCTGTTCATGACTTGGGAGATGCTATAGCCATTGGTATCTCAGCCTTTTTAGAAACAATTTCAAACCGTGAAGAAGATAGACAGTACACCTTGGGTTACAAACGTTTTAGTCTTTTAGGGGCCATGCTAACGGCTGTGATTCTTATGATAGGGTCTGTCCTAGTGATCTTGGAAAATATCACAAAGATCGCTCACCCGCAACCCGTCAATGAGAAAGGCATCCTTTGGCTGGGAATCATTGCAGTAGCTATTAATGTGCTAGCAAGTCTGGTAGTTCGTAAGGGAAAAACAAAGAATGAGTCTATTCTTAGCTTGCATTTTTTGGAAGACACTCTTGGTTGGTTGGCTGTCATTCTAATGGCGATTATCCTCCGATTTACAGATTGGTATATCCTCGATCCGCTTTTATCGCTGGTTATTTCTATCTTTATTCTGTCGAAAGCCATTCCTCGCTTTTGGAGCGCACTAAAAATTTTCCTAGATGCTGTGCCAGAAGGAGTCGAGACAAGTGATTTGGAGAAGGATTTAGAGGCTCTACCCAATGTCAACAGTGTTAACCAACTTAGTATTTGGTCCATGGACGGTCTAGAGAACAATGCTATTGTCCACATCTGTATCGAGGACTGGGAGCAGATGATGGAGACCAAAGAAGTGGTGCGTCAATGTTTAGAAGAAAGAGGCGTGCAGAATATCACTATTGAAGTGGATAGCAGTCAAAGCAATCATGCGCAACATAGGCGGAGGGTGAGAGAGTTAGAGCAGAAGCATGGTCATCATTAGTACAAAGTAAAGAATGATTAAGCCCCTATGTTATTTGAAATAGAGTATTTTATTTACTGTTTAAATATTTTAAAAGTTTGATCCTATAAGGCTCTGTATAAACTTTACTTAGTTGTTTGGTAATTAAAAAAATTTTTCGATTAGATGCAAAAAGTTTGACTTGGAGTCAACTCAAAGTTGTATAATAAGATGAATGAGTTATAGTTGCTTAAATTCAGTGAAGATAATGAAAGGAGGCTAGTATATGAATATTAAATCTGCCAGCGATTTATTGGGAATTTCAGCGGATACGATTCGGTATTATGAGCGAGTTGGTCTTGTGCCACCGATTACTCGAACCGCGACTGGAATTCGTGACTTTCAAGATCAGGATATAGAAGCGCTGGAATTTATTAAGTGTTTCCGTTCGGCGGGTGTCTCTGTAGACAGTTTAGTTGACTATATGTCGCTCTACCAAAAGGGGGATGAAACGAGAGAGGAAAGGCTTGGTATTTTAGAAGACGAAAAGAAAAAATTAGAGGAGCGCTTGTCTCAGTCACAGACGGCATTAAATCGCTTAAATCTCAAAATTAAACTTTACAAGGAAGGAAAATTTTAAATGAAATCAGCAGTATATACAAAGGCAGGCCAGGTTGGACTTGCTAGCATTGAACGTCCGCAAATTATAGAAGCAGATGATGCTATTATCCGCATTGTCCGTACTTGCGTTTGCGGATCGGACCTTTGGAGCTACCGTAATCCCGAAATCGAAGAAGGGCATGGAAATAGTGGTCATGAGGCGATCGGGATTGTCGAAGAAGTCGGAGAGGCTATTACAACGGTCAAACCGGGAGATTTTGTCATTGCACCTTTCACCCATGGCTGTGGGGAGTGTGATGCCTGTCGCGCTGGCTATGATGGGACTTGTGACCGCCATATTGGCACCAATTGGTCAGGTGGTGTCCAGGCTGAGTATATCCGTTTCCACTTTGCTAATTGGGCAATTGTGAAAATTCCAGGTCAACCTTCAGATTATAGCGAAGGCATGCTCAAGTCACTTTTGACACTTGCTGATGTCATGCCGACAGGCTATCATGCGGCGCGTGTTGCTAATGTGCAAAAGGGCGACAAGGTGGTCGTTATCGGTGATGGGGCTGTTGGTCAATGCGCTGTCATTGCAGCTAAGATGCGTGGTGCATCACAAATTATCCTTATGAGCCGTCATGAAGACCGCCAAAAGATGGCCTTGGAATCAGGGGCGACAGCTGTTGTGGCTGAACGTGGCGAAGAGGGAATTGCCAAGGTGCGTGAAATCCTCGGTGGTGGAGCAGATGCAGCCCTTGAATGTGTTGGGACTGAAGCAGCCGTTGAGCAGGCCCTTGGAGTCCTTCATAATGGAGGACGCATGGGATTTGTCGGTGTTCCACATTATAATAACCGTGCCCTTGGTTCAACCTTTGCCCAAAATATTTCAGTGGCAGGTGGAGCAGCCTCAGTTACCACTTATGACAAACAAGTTTTGTTAAAAGCGGTTCTTGATGGAGACATCAATCCAGGTCGCGTCTTTACTTCAAGTTATAAACTGGAAGATATCGACCAGGCTTATAAAGATATGGATGAACGCAAGACCATTAAGTCTATGATTGTGATGGATTAACAATGAAAATCCTAATGGAGATTTGAGACTCTCTATTAGGATTTTTTGCGTTGGTATATTTGTTGAGTTATGGCAGCGTACTTTCTCTCAAAGTCAGTCTGGTTCCCAGCATGGTTAGGCTAGGTATTTTGCGACCGTGGAGGACTTCCTTGTTAAGAATATCCATACCTGCTCGGCCCATTTCTTCGGTATAGACGGTAATGCTAGAAAGAGGAGGATAGACCTGCTTGGTCAGGCTAGTGTCGTTAAAAGAAATGAGGCTGACGCGGTCTGGTAGGCTAATTCCAGATTCTTGAAAGGCACGGAGGGCACCGATGGCTAAACTATCGCTGGCTGCGAAAAAGGCTGGTGGGAGTTGTTCTCCTAGCTTGTGAATGGCCTCCTTCATCAAGTCATAGCCAGACTGGGCAGTAAAGCTCCCCTGAAAGACCAGTTCTTCATGGTAGATTCCATTTGCTTGGGTATAGTCTTTGAAATTTTCTAGTCGCTTATCCTGGATAATTTCTTCCTGGTCGGTTGTTTCCTCAAGGCCTGTGAGAATTCCGATATGGTTCATACCTTTGCTGAGGAAATGGTCTACAACTTGTTTCACAGCAGTGTAAAAGTCAGTGATAATACAGGTATGACCTAATGAGAGGGTATCGCTGTCTATAAAGACTAGAGGTTTTTGGTATTCTTCAAAGGCAGAAATTTGTGCTCGACTGAACTTTCCAATACAGAGAATCCCAATCACTTCCTCGCTCAGAGTAAAAGGATGGTCATTAAAATAGCGCAAGATATCATAGTCCAACTCTTGGGCTCTTTTTTCAATACCGAGACGAATCTGGTAGTAGTA
>CAUSQY010000128.1:0-3263 GCA_963533645.1 uncultured Streptococcus sp.
TTTTCTCAAGGCAAACAAATCGGCACCTTCTTGCGTGTCATCAAAAACGAAGGATGTTGTTTGATAAATCGGTACTGCACGAGATTTGGTCGCTGGATCAACTACTTGCCCAGCATGTAATTGTAGAGTTTCAAATTTAAAATCACGAGTCATAAGACGACCTCCAAATAGCTTCATTAGGGATATTGTATCATCTTGTGCTAGTCTTTTCCAATACTGATTTTCTATATTTTGATATAAGGAACAACTATGACTAGTCTTACACATCAAACAAAAAAGCACGATTCACTCGTGCTCATTTCTTTAATCGACATAAGTATCTTCATTTTTATTGAGGAAGGCGTAAGGCAAGCCCATCAAGAGACCTCCTCCGATAAAGTTTCCGACAAAGGTTACACCCCAGTGACGAAGAATATTAGGTATGTCAAAATTAGCAATTGAATCTGCTGCAACACTGAACTTAACAATCGCAAAAGAAGCAAAGTTCGCAGCAATGTGTTCGTTTGTTAAGAATACAAACATGTAAATTGCTGATAAGACAAGCCAAAGTTTAGCCCCACCATCTTTAACCAAAACAAATGAAAGAATGGCAATGTTTACAAAGATATTGGCTAAAATACCTTCAAGTAAGACTAGCTCATTGGAACGACCTAACTTCATCTCTACAACCCCTGAAATGAAGCTATCATGTGTTAGATTTGCATAGGCTGCTGAGTGGGCAAAGCCCCAACCTGCTATCAAAGCTCCGATGAGATTGAACAAGGTACAGTATAGTAAAATCTCAGCTGTTTTTCTCCATGAGATTTTTTTCAAGAAACTACCAGCTGTCAAAAACATCATATTTGAAGTTACTAGCTCAGCATTCAAGAAAACAATGTAGGCCAATCCCCAAGCAAAAACGAATGGGAAGAGGAAGCGTCCACTGCCTGGTGCGATCTTATTAATCAAGTCAGCCCCAACTGCGCCCGCAGCCGTACTAAATGTTAGAAAAGCACCTGCAAACATGGAACGAATCGCATACTTAAACTTACTTTGGCTATAAAGACTTTCTTTCTTCTTACAAGCAAATTCAATCTTTGAAATAAATTCTGAAGAGACCATAAAAAACTCCTAAACGTTTATTTGTGATAATTATAACATAATTCTCGTTTTCTAGAAAGCGTTTTCTGAAAAATTCTAAAATATTTATCCTAAGCCTTCTTATCCTTTTTCATAAGAACTATTTTGAATCTATTTGTTGACATAAAAAACCAGTGAAATAGCACTTCACTGGTTCATTCATACTTAATAACGTTGTCTATACGGTTGATTAAAGGCCTTCAAAATATCCTCAGAAGTCTCAGAATAAGCTTTTGATTCTTTAAAGATTCCTTTGACGATTATACGTTCAGTCGCATTATAATCAACACATGTAACCAAAGTAATCTCCTTTACGCCATCACGGTCTTCGATTTCATCCACTCGATCTGGTGTAACATGTTTAACTTCTGTAATCTCATAAGTATAAACTTTATCCTTATCCGTCAGGTAAATTTTCATACCTGCTTTAGCATTGACCAAAGGTGAGAAGAGCATTTGACTGGCATTTTCAGCAGTAAAGATATGGTGACTGGCTAGAGAATAGTTCCCTTCTCCCATTTTTTGGTCTGGTTTCATGGTCCCTGCTCCATAGAACAAGTTTACATTATCCAAACCTTTGAAAATAGGCAGGTTGATTTCTACTTCGGGAATAGCAATACCTCCAATAACGGGAAGTTTCTGAGCATCCCATTGTGAAGCCAATACAGCTTCAGATGAAATAGACTTAACAGAGTCAAAATCAAAATTTCCCTCGGATTTTAGATTTTCATCTATATTTTCCTTAGTGACTTGATTGACTTGGTATTTGTTGGTATTCCAGACCAAAAAGAGATCACGAATCTTTGAATTAAAAATTAAAGCTAGCGATAAAAGAATTAAGAAACCTGCTAAAATATTGATAAATAGATTTCTTCGCTTGTTTTTCTTACTCTTTTTATTTTTCGTTTTTTTATGAGACATTATGCTTCACCTTCTGTTTCAATTTCAGTCCCAACTTCTTCTTTTTCTGCCGCAGCAACCGTTGTAAAGGTCACAATCTTGGCATCTTGATCTAGACGCATCACCTTAACTCCCATAGTTGAGCGTCCAGTTTGTGAAATATTGGCAACATTGGTACGGATCATGACACCTGTATCTGTGATAATCATCAAGTCTTCATCTCCTTTAACAGTAAGAAGACCTGCCAGAGGACCATTCTTCTCAGCAACATTGGCTGTCTTCATCCCTTTACCACCACGGCCTTTGGTAGGATATTCAGTAGCAAGTGTACGTTTACCATATCCTTTTTCAGTAATGATAAGAACTTCGTCTTGGTTTGTAATCACGCTAGCGCCAACTACTGTGTCACCCTCACGAAGATTGACTCCTCGGACACCTGTCGCGATACGGCTCATGCCACGGACAGCTGATTGATTAAAGCGAACAGCATAACCAAACTTGGTACCAATGATAATATCCGTATCTTCTTCTGTCAGCAAGACATTAATTAATTCGTCTTCATCCTTGAGATTCAAGGCTTTCAGTCCATTTTGACGAATATTAGCGAACTCTTTGACACTGGTTCTCTTCACAATACCGTGACGAGTTGTAAAGAAGAGATAGGCGTCATCACTACGTTCAGACTCAACGTTGATGATGGTCTGAATGCTCTCACCTTCGTCCAACTTCAAAAGATTGACAACTGGCAAGCCCTTAGCAGTACGACCGTATTCAGGGATTTCATAACCTTTCAGTCGGTATACGCGCCCTTTATTGGTAAAGAAGAGCAGATGATCATGGGTGCTGGTTGAAACCAACTCACGCACAAAGTCATCATCCTTAACTCCCGTACCTTGGACTCCACGACCACCACGTTTTTGAGCAGTAAACTCACCTTGGTCCAAACGTTTGATGTAGCCCTTATTAGAAAGGGTAATCAAAACGTCCGTCTCTTCAATCAAGTCTTCATCTTCAAGGGTTAAGACCTCTCCGACCATCAACTCCGTACGACGCTTGTCACCAAACTTGCGTTTGACTTCGTCCAATTCCTCTTTGATGATTTGCGCCACGCGCTCAGGTTTGGCAAGAATATCAGCCAAATCGGCAATCAAGGCAATCAATTCATCATATTCAGACTGAATCTTATCACGTTCCAATCCTGTCAAACGACGAAGACGCATATCAAGGATAGCCTGACTTTGACG
>CAUSQY010000129.1:0-3257 GCA_963533645.1 uncultured Streptococcus sp.
TGACCATGTGCAGTATCAATAACAATCGCATCCGCTCCTGCCTCAAAAAGAGCCTCTGCACGTTCAAATGTATCTGAAGTAACACCTACTGCACCTGCAACTAGAAGACGACCAAACTCATCTTTAGCAGCATTTGGAAACTCAATAACTTTTTCAATATCTTTGATAGTAATCAAACCAGAAAGACGACCTTCTTCATCTACCAAAGGAAGCTTTTCAATACGGTGTTCTTGAAGAATACTCTCAGCTGTTGCAAGATCTGTACCCACAGGAGCAGTAACAAGATTTTCACTAGTCATATGGTTTGAGATTGGTTGGTTATAGTCTGAAATAAAACGAAGATCTCGGTTTGTCAAAATACCAACCAATTTACGATTTTCAAGTGTTTCAACAACTGGAACACCACTGATGCGGTAACGACCCATAAGCTCATCTGCTTCAGCAATTGTATGTTCAGGCGTCAAGAAGAACGGATCAATAATAACTCCATTTTCAGAACGTTTTACCTTACGAACCTCGTCTGCTTGTTGAGCAATTGACATGTTTTTATGGATAACTCCGAGACCACCTGCACGAGCAATAGCAATGGCCATTTGACTCTCTGTAACTGTGTCCATGGCAGCGGTAATAATTGGGATATTTAAAGTCAAATTATCTGCCAATTTAGTTGTTAAATCTGCATCGTTAGGCAACACATGACTTTCAGCTGGAATAAGCAATACATCATCAAAGGTAAAACCTTTTTTCAAAAATTTAGTGTCCCAATTAGACATTCGAAGTTTCCTCTTTTCTTTCTTTTTGAGCTTGACTCTTTTTATATTGTATCTATCATACCATTCTATAAAAATTTGTCAAATGTTACAGGGGTAAATAAAAAACTATCTTTTCTTCGAGATAGAAATGATAGTTTCTTGTAAAATAAACTTAGTTAAAGTAATGAAGTCCCATTGCTCCTTTAACCTCAGATAGGGTTTGACCTGCAACTTCACGCGCTCTTTCACTACCTTTTTGAAGCATATTATAAACTTCTCCCATATCCTTAGCAAATTCGATACGGCGCTCACGAATAGGACCAAGTTCACGTTCTAATATTTCAAGTAGATAACGCTTGGTCTTCACATCACCAAGACCACCTCGTTGATAATGTTCTTTCATGTCAGCAATTTCTTGAGCATCTTCTGGACGACCAAAAACATCTAGATAATGGAAAACCATATTTCCTTCAATTTTACCTGGATCCTCAACGCGGATATGATCTGGATCTGTATACATACTCATTACTTTTTTACGCAAAGTATCCGCATCATCAGCTAAATAAATACCGTTATTGAGTGATTTAGACATTTTAGCATTTCCATCTAAACCAGGTAAACGCCCTGCTCTCTCATTTTCTGGATAAATACCTTCCGGCTCTACCAAGACATCACAGTTATATGCATTGTTAAAAGAACGAACAATTTCACGAGTTTGCTCAATCATTGGTTTCTGATCTGTCCCAACAGGAACATAATTAGCCTTGAAAGCTGTGATGTCAGCTGCTTGAGCTATTGGATAGACCAAGAATCCTGTCGGAATGCTTTCTCCAAATCCTTTCTGAGCAATTTCTGTCTTGACAGTTGGATTACGCTCCAAACGTGCTAATGACACCAGATTCATATAATACATAGACAACTCAGCTAATTCTGGAATTTGGCTTTGAATAAAGATAGTTGATTTACTTGGATCCAATCCAACTGCAAGATAATCCAAAGCCACATTTCCGATAGACTCTACAATGGTTTGAGGATCTTTGGCATGATCTGTCAAGGCTTGTTGGTCAGCCAAGAACACAAACATATCATACTTATCCTCTTCCTGTAATAATACTCGATTTTTGAGACTTCCAACATAATGTCCAATATGCAATTTTCCTGTTGGACGGTCTCCTGTTAAAATAATGGGTTTAGTCATTTTGTTCTCCTTCGATATGGTCCCTTCAATTATAGCATTTTTTTAATGAAATAACCGCAATTTATCAAAATAAATCAACCTTGCTATTTACGGATTTGTGTAAAGTATGCTGTAAATATAATTTACACAAAATTGACAGATAAAAATTTGAATATTTCCGTATTTTCTAGTAGAATAAATATATTACACATATAGGAGAAAAACATTGCTTACAGTATCTGATGTTTCACTACGTTTTAGTGATCGCAAACTTTTTGATGATGTCAATATCAAATTTACAGAAGGAAATACTTATGGATTAATCGGTGCTAATGGTGCCGGAAAATCAACCTTTTTAAAAATTTTAGCTGGTGATATCGAACCTACAACTGGTCACATCTCTCTTGGTCCAGATGAACGTCTCTCTGTTCTTCGTCAAAATCACTTTGACTATGAAGATGAACGTGCCATTGATGTCGTTATCATGGGAAATGAAAAACTTTATAGCATCATGAAAGAGAAAGATGCCATCTACATGAAGGAAGATTTCTCAGATGAGGATGGAGTGCGTGCTGCCGAACTTGAAGGAGAGTTTGCCGAGCTTGGAGGATGGGAAGCAGAAAGTGAAGCCTCTCAACTCCTTCAAAACCTAAATATCCCAGAAGAATTGCACTATCAAAATATGAGCGAATTGGCCAACGGTGAAAAAGTAAAGGTTCTCCTCGCCAAAGCACTTTTCGGTAAACCTGATGTTCTTCTCTTGGATGAGCCTACCAATGGTTTAGATATCCAATCAATTACATGGCTAGAAGACTTCTTGATTGATTTTGATAACACCGTTATCGTAGTATCCCACGACCGTCACTTCTTAAACAAAGTATGTACTCACATGGCCGACCTTGACTTTGGAAAAATCAAACTCTATGTCGGAAACTACGACTTCTGGAAGGAATCTTCTGAGCTCGCTGCTAAATTGCTAGCAGACCGTAATGCCAAAGCAGAAGAAAAAATTAAGCAATTGCAAGAGTTCGTTGCTCGTTTCTCTGCTAATGCTTCTAAATCAAGACAAGCAACATCACGTAAGAAAATGCTTGATAAGATTGAACTTGAAGAAATTGTACCATCTAGTCGTAAATATCCATTTATCAACTTTAAAGCGGAACGTGAGATTGGTAATGATCTCTTGACAGTAGAAAATCTAACTGTAAAGATTGATGGTGAGACTATTTTAGATAATATCAGCTTTATCTTGCGTCCAGGTGATAAAACAGCACTTATTGGACAAAATGACATCCAAACGACTGCATTAATTCGTGCAATCATGGGAG
>CAUSQY010000130.1:0-3255 GCA_963533645.1 uncultured Streptococcus sp.
GTGAGCAGTTTAGAAGAAGCAGTTGAGCATATTGAAGCTCACAGTACCCATCATTCGGATGCCATTGTGACGGAAAATGCTGAAGCTGCAGCTTACTTTACAGATCAAGTGGACTCTGCAGCGGTTTATGTCAATGCCTCAACTCGTTTCACTGACGGGGGCCAGTTTGGACTTGGATGTGAGATGGGGATTTCTACTCAGAAATTGCATGCGCGTGGGCCTATGGGCTTGAAAGAGTTGACCAGCTACAAGTATGTGGTTACTGGTGACGGACAGATAAGGGAGTAAGAGATGAAGATTGGATTTATCGGTTTGGGGAATATGGGTGCTAGTTTGGCTAAGGCTGTCTTGCAGGCCAAGACGGGTGCTCAGATTCTCCTTGCCAATCGTAGTCAAGCAAAAGTAGATGCTTTCATTGCCAACTTTGGTGGTCAGGCTTCCAGCAATGAAGAAATCTTCGCAGAAGCAGATGTGATTTTTCTAGGAGTTAAGCCTGCTCAGTTCTCTGAACTGCTTTCTCAATATCAGACCATTCTTGAAAAGAAAGAGAGTCTTCTTTTGATTTCCATGGCGGCTGGATTGACCTTGGAAAAACTAGCGAGTCTTCTGCCTAGTCAACACCGGATTATTCGCATCATGCCCAATACTCCAGTGGCTATCGGCCAAGGAGTGATTAGTTATGCCATGTCAGCAAACTGTCGTGCCGAGGACGGTGAACTCTTTTGTCAATTATTAGCCAAGGCTGGCCTCTTAGTTGAACTTGGGGATGGCTTAATCGATGCTGCGACAGGGCTTGCTGGTTGTGGTCCTGCCTTTGTCTACCTCTTTATCGAAGCTTTGGCAGATGCGGGTGTTCAGACAGGATTGCCCCGAGAAACGGCCTTGAAAATGGCAGCCCAAACAGTAGTCGGCGCTGGACAAATGGTCCTCGAAAGTCAACAACATCCTGGAGTTTTGAAAGACCAAGTTTGCAGCCCAGGAGGTTCGACTATCGCGGGTGTAGCAAGTCTGGAAGAACATGCCTTTAGAGGTACCGTCATGGACGCAGTTCAGCAAGCCTACAAACGAACACAAGAACTAGGTAAATAAGAGGTTGGATGACTCCCAGCCTCTTTTATGGTCGATTGAATGGAGAAGACACAAAAAGATTGTCACAAAAATCTATTTTTTTGATAGAATAGAAGGTAGAAAAAAAGAAATGAGTTAGACATGTCAAAAGGATTTTTAGTCTCTCTTGAGGGACCAGAGGGAGCAGGGAAGACAAGCGTTTTAGAGGCTCTACTCCCAATTTTAGAGGAAAAAGGAGTAGAGGTGCTGACCACCCGTGAGCCGGGTGGAGTTTTGATTGGGGAGAAGATTCGTCAAGTGATTTTGAATCCAAGTCATACGCAGATGGATCCTAAAACAGAGCTTCTTCTCTATATCGCCAGTCGCAGACAGCATTTGGTAGAAAAAGTTCTGCCTGCACTTGAAACTGGTAAGTTGGTCATTATGGACCGCTTCATCGATAGTTCTGTTGCTTATCAGGGATTTGGCCGTGGCTTGGATATTGATGCCATTGATTGGCTCAATCAGTTTGCGACAGATGGCCTCAAACCCGATTTGACACTTTATTTTGACATTGAGGTGGAAGAGGGGCTGGCTCGCATTGCTGCTAATAGTGATCGCGAGGTCAATCGTTTGGACTTGGAAGGCTTGGATTTGCACAAGAAAGTTCGTAAAGGCTACCTTTCTCTTCTGGACAAAGAAGGAAATCGCATTGTCAAGATTGATGCGAGTCTTCCTTTGGAGCAAGTAGTGGAAACGACAAAGGCTGTCTTGTTTGACAGAATGGGCTTGACAAGATGAAACAAGATCAACTAAAGGCTTGGCAGCCCGACCAGTTTGACCGTTTTGTCCGTATCCTAGAACAAGACCAGCTCAATCACGCCTATCTCTTTTCAGGTTTCTTTGGAAGCTTGGAAATGGCGCAGTTTTTGGCTAAGAGCCTCTTTTGTACGGATAAAGTAGGCGTTTTACCATGTGAGAAATGCCGAAACTGCAAGCTGATTGAGCAGGAAGAATTTCCCGATGTTACTTTGATTAAGCCAGTCAATCAGGTCATCAAGACAGAACGGATTCGGGAATTGGTGGGCCAGTTTTCTCAAGCAGGGATTGAAAGTCAGCAACAGGTTTTTATTATCGAGCAGGCGGAGAAAATGCATCCCAACGCGGCTAATTCTCTGCTCAAGGTCATCGAAGAACCCCAGAGTGAAGTTTACATTTTCTTCTTGACCAGCGATGAGGAAAAGATATTACCGACTATCCGTAGTCGAACCCAGATTTTCCATTTTAAAAAGCAAGAAGAAAAGCTCATCCATCAATTAGAGCAAGCTGGTCTGGTCAAGAAAAAAGCAACTCTCTTAGCCCAGTTTTGTCAATCACGTGCTGAAGCTGAAAAGTTGGTCAATCAGGCTAGTTTTTGGAACTTGGTGGATGAGAGCGAACGCCTGCTGACCTGGTTATTAGCTAAGAAAAAAGAGAGTTATTTGCAAGTTGCGAAATTAGCCAGCTTGGCAGATGACAAGGAAAAACAAGATCAGGTCTTGCGAATCCTCGAAGTCCTCTGTGGGCAGGATCTCTTGCAAGCAAGGATTCGACAGATTTTACAAGATTTGCTAGAAGCTAGAAAAATGTGGCAGGCTAATGTCAGCTTTCAAAATGCCATGGAATATCTGGTCTTGAAAGAAATATAAACTCATACTCTTCGAAAATCAAATTCAAACCACGTCAACGTCGCCTTGCCGTACTCAAGTACAGCCTGCGGCTAGTTTCCTAGTTTGCTCTTTGATTTTCATTGAGTATTAAAAATGAACGATATAGAAAGGAAAGGGCTGGTTTATGGACAAAAAAGAATTATTTGACGCGCTGGATGATTTTTCCCAACAGTTATTGGTGACCTTGGCCGATGTGGAAGCCATCAAGAAAAATCTCAAGAGCCTGGTAGAGGAAAATACAGCTCTTCGCTTGGAAAATAGTAAGTTGCGCGAACGCTTGGGCGAGGTGGAAGCAGATGCTCCCGTCAAGGCCAAGCATGTTCGTGAAAGCGTCCGACGAATCTATAAAGACGGGTTTCACGTATGTAATGATTTTTATGGGCAACGCCGCGAGCAGGACGAGGAATGTATGTTCTGTGATGAGTTGTTATATAGGGAGTAAGTATGCAGATTCAAAAAAGTTTTAAGGGACAATCTCCCTATGGCAAGCTTTACCTAG
>CAUSQY010000131.1:0-3247 GCA_963533645.1 uncultured Streptococcus sp.
CAGCTTCGTGGACGTTCAGGTCGTCAAGGAGACCCAGGTGAGTCACAATTCTACCTATCTCTTGAAGATGACTTGATGAAACGTTTTGGTTCTGAACGCTTGAAGGGAATCTTTGAACGTTTGAACATGTCTGAAGAGGCCATTGAGTCTCGTATGTTGACACGTCAGGTTGAAGCAGCGCAAAAACGTGTCGAAGGAAATAACTACGATACCCGTAAACAAGTCCTTCAATACGATGACGTCATGCGTGAACAACGTGAGATTATCTACGCTCAACGTTACGATGTCATCACTGCAGATCGTGACTTGGCACCTGAAATTCAGTCTATGATCAAACGCACGATTGGTCGTGTCGTTGATGGTCATGCGCGTGCCAAACAAGATGAAAAACTAGAAGCAATTTTGAACTTTGCTAAGTACAACTTGCTTCCAGAAGATTCTATTACGATGGAAGACTTGTCAGGCTTGTCTGATAAGGCAATTAAGGAAGAGCTCTTCCAACGTGCCTTGCAAGTTTACGATAGTCAGGTTTCAAAACTACGCGATGAAGAAGCAGTTAAAGAATTCCAAAAAGTCTTGATTCTACGAGTGGTAGATAACAAGTGGACAGATCATATCGATGCCCTTGATCAATTGCGTAACGCGGTTGGACTTCGTGGCTATGCTCAGAACAACCCTGTTGTTGAGTATCAGGCAGAAGGTTTCCGTATGTTTAATGACATGATTGGTTCGATTGAGTTTGATGTGACACGCTTGATGATGAAAGCACAAATTCATGAACAAGAAAGACCACAAGCAGAACACCATATCAGTACAACAGCGACTCGCAATATCGCTGCCCACCAAGCAAATATGCCAGAAGATTTGGATTTGAGCCAGATTGGACGGAATGAACTTTGCCCATGTGGTTCTGGTAAGAAGTTTAAAAACTGTCACGGTAAAAGACAATAAAATGAGATAGTTTAGAGGCGGATACCTTGTGAAAAGTAAATTTTTACTTGGTATCCGTTTGCTTTATAAGGAGATGAGTTATGGTATTTACAGCAAAAAGTCCTAAAATTAATATTGAAGAAGTTCGTGCCTTATCAAAATTAGAAGGCCAAGCTTTGGAGAGAAAATCACAGCGCGATCAAGAGCTAGAAGCCATTATACGTGGAGAAGACCAGCGAATTCTCTTGGTAATTGGGCCATGCTCATCTGATAATGAAGAAGCTGTCCTTGAGTACGCTAAGCGTTTGGCAGTCCTACAAGAAGAAGTGGCAGACCGTATCTTTATGGTTATGCGTGTTTATACTGCCAAACCCCGTACCAACGGAGATGGCTATAAGGGCTTGATTCACCAGCCTAACACGACAGAAGCGCCTAGTCTTATCAACGGAATCAAAGCTGTTCGCCATCTTCACTATCGTGTCATCACGGAAACAGGTATGACGACAGCTGATGAAATGCTTTATCCTGAAAATCTTCCGCTTGTGGATGATCTGATTTCTTACATGGCGGTTGGTGCCCGTTCGGTTGAAGACCAGCAACACCGCTTTGTGGCAAGTGGGGCAGATTTTGCGACTGGTTTTAAAAATCCAACCTCTGGAAATCTCAATGTCATGTTTAATGGGATTTATGCTGCTCAAAACAAACAAAGTTTCCTTTTCCTAGGAAAAGAAGTGGAAACAACTGGGAACCCGCTTTCGCACGCCATTCTTCGTGGAGCAATCAATGAGTATGGTAAGAATATTCCTAACTACTACTATGATAATTTGATGGATACCATTGCCCAGTATGAGAAAATGGGCTTGGAAAATCCCTTTATCATTGTGGACACCAATCATGACAACTCTGGTAAGCAATACATGGACCAGATTCGAATTGTCCGCCAGACCTTGATTAACCGTGATTGGAATGAAAAAATCAAGCAGTACGTTCGTGGCTTTATGATTGAGTCTTATCTAGAAGACGGCCGTCAAAACGAACCAGAAGTATTTGGCAAGTCTATCACAGACCCTTGCCTTGGCTGGGAAAATACAGAAGCCCTTGTCAGAGAAATCTACCAAACGCTAGGAGAATAAGATGGCATTTATTGAAAAAGGTCAAGAAATCGATATTGAAGCAATCAAGGCAGAAACCCAATTGTCTGCGGAAGCCTTGCGACTAAAGGAGCGTCGTGATAGAGAATTGGCAGACATTATTTCAGGAGAAGATGACCGTATCCTTTTGGTGATTGGTCCTTGCTCTTCTGATAATGAAGAGGCTGTCTTGGAATATGCCCGCCGTTTATCTGCCTTGCAAAAGAAGGTGGCGGACAAGATTTTCATGGTTATGCGTGTTTATACTGCTAAACCTCGCACCAACGGAGACGGCTATAAAGGTTTGGTTCACCAGCCAGATACTTCTAAGGCTCCAAGTCTGATTAACGGTTTGCAGGCTGTGCGCCAGTTGCACTACCGCGTGATTACAGAGACTGGTTTGACAACGGCAGATGAGATGCTTTATCCGTCAAATCTGGTCTTGGTAGATGATTTGGTCAGCTACCATGCTGTGGGGGCTCGTTCTGTGGAAGACCAAGAGCACCGTTTTGTGGCTTCAGGAATTGATGCACCAGTCGGGATGAAAAATCCAACCTCAGGAAATCTTGGGGTTATGTTTAACGGTATCTATGCCGCTCAGAACAAACAGACCTTCCTCTTTCATGGTCAAGAAGTTGAGACTTCAGGAAATCCCTTGGCTCACGTCATCCTTCGTGGCGCAGTTAATGAATATGGGAAAAATGAGCCTAACTTTTACTATGAAACTTTGCTAAATGCCATTGAACGCTATGAAGCCATGGGACTTGAAAATCCTTTTATCCTCATTGATACCAACCATGATAACTCAGGCAAGCAATATATGGAGCAGATTCGAATTGTTCGCCAGACCTTGCAGAATCGTGATTGGAATGAGAAGATTAAAAAGACAGTTCGAGGCTTTATGATTGAATCTTACCTAGCAGATGGTCGTCAAAATCAACCAGAGGTCTTTGGTTGCTCTATTACAGATCCTTGCTTGGGTTGGGAAAATACAGAGGCCTTGGTAGAAGAAATTTATGCTACCTTGACAAAATAAGTGAAAAGGATGGAGTTGGGGAATCTCAACTCCTTTTGATGAGAATGATAGTTGGACACGGAATTGACATCGAAGAATTGGCTTCGATAGAAAGCGCAGTTACACGACATGAAGGATTTGCTAAGCGCGTGCTGACCGCTAAGGAAATGGA
>CAUSQY010000132.1:0-3234 GCA_963533645.1 uncultured Streptococcus sp.
TGGAGCTTCAAGTCCTATGACAAGTCATCAGAAACCATCAATGGAGCGGATGCCCACTTCATTGGTACTTGGGAATTTACCCCAGCGCCAACCTACAAAGCGACACATGAATTTGTCAGCGGAACTCCAGGTAAAGAACTTCCACAAGAAGTGAAAGCCCTACTTCCAGCAGACCAAACAGACTTGAAAGACGGTAGCCAAGCAACACCAACGCAACCAAGTCAAACAGAAGTGAAGACAGCGGAAGGTACCTGGAGCTTTAAGTCCTACGACAAGACATCTGAAACCATCAATGGAGCAGACGCACACTTCGTAGGAACTTGGATATTTACCCCAGCACCAACAGTGACTCATAAAGCAGTTCACGAGTTTGTCAGCGGAACTCCAGGCAAAGAACTTCCACAAGAAGTGAAATCCCTGCTTCCAGCAGATCAAACAAACTTGAAAGACGGTAGCCAAGCAATACCAACGCAACCAAGCCAAACAGAGGTTAAGACGGCAGAAGGAACATGGAGCTTCAAGTCCTACGACAAGACATCTGAAACCATCAATGGAGCAGACGCACACTTCATCGGTACTTGGGAATTCACCCCAGCGCCAACCTACAAGGCGACACATGAATTTGTCAGCGGAACTCCAGGTAAAGAACTTCCACAAGAAGTGAAATCCCTACTTCCAGCAGACCAAACAGACTTGAAAGACGGTAGCCAAGCAACGCCAACGCAACCAAGTCAAACAGAAGTGAAGACAGCGGAAGGCACATGGAGCTTTAAGTCCTACGACAAGACATCAGAAACCATCAATGGAGCAGACGCACACTTCGTAGGAACTTGGGTATTTACCCCAGCTCCAACAGTGACTCATAAAGCAGTTCACGAGTTTGTCAGCGGAACGCCAGGCAAAGAACTTCCACAAGAAGTGAAAGCCTTGCTTCCATCAGACCAAACAGACTTGAAGGACGGCAGCCAAGTAACGCCAACACAACCAAGTCAAACGGAAGTGAAGACAGCAGAAGGCACATGGAGCTTCAAGTCCTACGACAAGACATCGGAAACAATTAATGGATCAGATGTTAAGTTTGTAGGCACATGGGAATTCACAGCAAGCCCGGTTCCAACAGTGACTCATAAAGCAGTTCACGAGTTTATCAGTGGAACGCCAGGCAAAGAACTTCCACAAGAAGTGAAAACCTTGCTTCCATCAGACCAAACAAACTTGAAAGATGGCAGTCAAGCAACACCAACGCAACCAAGTCAAACAGAAGTGAAGACCACAGAAGGTACATGGAGCTTTAAGTCCTACGATAAGACTTCTGAAACTATTAATGGGGCAGATGTTAAGTTTGTAGGCACATGGGAATTCACCCCAGCGCCAACTTACAAGGCAACACATGAATTTGTAAGCGGAACGTCAGGAAAAGAACTTCCGCAAGAAGTGAAAACCCTTCTTCCAGCAGACCAAACAGACTTGAAAGACGGTAGCCAAGCGATTCCGATTCAACCAAGTCAAACAGAAGTGAAGACAGCAGAAGGCACATGGAGCTTCAAGTCTTATGATAAGACATCGGAAACAATTAATGGATCAGATGTTAAGTTTGTAGGTACATGGGAATTTACAGCAGCTCCAGTTCCAACAGTGACTCACAAGGCAGTTCACGAGTTTGTCAGCGGAACCTTAGGTAAAGAACTTCCGCAAGAAGTGAAGGCCTTGCTTCCAGCAGACCAAACAAACTTGAAAGATGGCAGCAAAGCAACGCCAACGCAACCAAGTCAAACAGAGGTTAAGACAGCAGAAGGCACATGGAGCTTCAAGTCTTATGACAAGACATCTGAAATCATCAATGGAGCAGACGCACACTTCGTAGGCACCTGGGAATTCACTCCGGCTCCAATTAAAGATTCTGGAAATAATAGTCAACCAGAAGAAGGAAGTAGTCAAAATCAGAACTTGTTGCCAAACACGGGTTCAGCAGTATCTGGTCTTCTTTCAATCATTGGTCTTGCCTTTGCAAGCCTAGCCGCTTTTATCCTTCGCAAGAAAGATTAAGTCATTCTTAATACATAAGAAATTGACTTCTTAATTCCAAAGTCTAAGAAGAGAGAACGAGAAATCGTTCTCTCTTTTTCTTGCATTTTATATCGAACTGTGATATATTTTATATAACGAAGTGCGATGTATCGAATTAAATAGGAGGTGTGGTTAAATGGAATTAACAGATAAGATCAGGCGTGTTTACCTTCCCATGACTGAAACAGGTTTTTATATCTTGTTCTGTCTACAAAAGGAACGTCATGGTTATAGTATTACACAAAAGGTCAAGGAGATGACAGATTCACAAGTTTTGATTAGTCCTGGAACTATGTATGGGACCTTGTCAAAAATGGAAAAGGATGGCTTGATCTCCTTTGTCCGAGAGGAGGAAAAACGGAAAATCTATCAGATAACAGATTTGGGACGAAAGGTTTTGGAGATTGAATTGAAACGTATTGAACGGCTCTATAGAAACAGTCGGGAGGAAGTATGATGGAAAAGAAGGTTGTATATCGGATATCTACAATTGCAGATTATGATAGAGAGGCCTTATACCTTGGGGAAATGCATGCTAAGGGCTGGAAACTTAAGGAAGTAAGCTACTCTAACTTAGTAGTTGCGGTTAAGTATACTTTTGAAAAGTGCCAACCGGAGCAGGTGTCTTATCAGTTGGACTTTTATCCCATGAAAAAATCAGAGAGAGCCTCCTATTTACAACTATTTAAAGACTGTGGCTGGGAGCATATTACAGACTTTAATAGTTTTTCCTATTTTAGAAAAGCACATTCTGAAATTGAATCGGATACTGAGTTTGAAATCTATAATGACGCTACAGGGAAGTTAGCTATGATCAAACGGATTTTAATAATGCGGATGCTTCCTATTTTGATTCTATTTTTAGCTCTACTACCGGTTTTCTCAAAGTTTGTCAGTGGAGCTAGTTCTTTCAGTTGGGGAATGTTTTTGATTGTCATAATAGATTGTGCTTTATTGATAGTTTTTGCGGTTCAGATTTCTTATATTTTTTGGAGCTTGTTTCAAAAGTGGAAAGAATTATCTGAAAAATAAAACCATGTATGTTTTCTGATTTGGAGGTAAGACAATGAATAGCAAAGTACAATTTCGGATTTTTACAATAGTTGATTTGGACAAGGAAGAAGAATATTTACATGAGATGCACTTGAAAGGTTGGAGATATAGAAC
>CAUSQY010000133.1:0-3204 GCA_963533645.1 uncultured Streptococcus sp.
TATCATAAAAAACCGATTTTCACAAACCCAAATTGAAGAGTTTTGTGTGAATTTTAGGAGAAAGTTCTGAAATCACCAAACAAACTTTCTAACTCTTAAAAATGACATTTTCATTAAAACATACAATAAAAAAGCCTACCTTTCAGTAGACTTAGTTTAATTCGATTTTGATAGGTACTCTGCCGAAATTCTGCTCTGCAATATTTGGCTGTCCCAGTTGATAAATCTGGTCTACTTTTTGAGTCATAACATCCCAGGGTTCTTTGCCAATTCGGCTGACTAGATGGACCTGCTCCTTCAGATACTTGAGGTGTTGTCTGCCTTTTTCAGTAAAGCCAAGAACATGGATGGCTTCTGGCAAGTCACTTTCTCTAGCCTGCACCAAAATATAGGTCAAGAGGCGCCGTACACGTGCCTTAGTGTAACGTTTGGTCGCAACTGCCTCGACCAATTCCTCCACAGACTGGGCTGTTTTGATAGCATCCTTGATGCGCACAGCCATTTCTTGATTGACCTGATAGATCGTGGTTAGGTCTGGATTTGACAAGATTTGATAGCGGAGCAAGGGAAAATAGTCATCCCAGCTCACCTTACTCGCCTGCTCAAAGAGAGCAACAGAAGGCATAAAGCGTTCTAAGAAATCTTGGTCTGATTGATGCTGACGGAGGGCTGTTGCCGAGGCAAAGTCCACATCCTTATCCACAGAATGATAACCAGCCCCCTGACGCTGAATCGGATGCAGTTTGATGTTGCGTCCCGCAACCGCCTTAGCATAAGCTAGAGCAAGGACATGATTAGGCGTATTGCCTGAAAAACCTAGACCTGCAAATTCCTTCCACATGGCTTGGGTTTTCTGGGGATAGGAGAGAGAATCAGGCAGATTTTCCACAAACTTCTCCATCTCAGCACCTTTCTCTGTGTATAAGTCAGCGATTTTTTGATAATCCAGAACTTCTTCTGTCCCAAAAGAGAGGCTATCAATACCCAACCGAGCCAAGATATCCACAGCCCCTTGGCCAAAGAAATCCGCCGCCTGAACACTGACTAAAAAGGGCAATTCCACTACTAGATCCGCTCCATTTTCCAGCGCCATCTGGGCTCGTGTCCACTTGTCCACGATAGCGAGCTCGCCTCTCTGCATGAAATTCCCAGACATGGCCACAATTTTCAGTCCCTCCGCCTGATCCAGCAGGTATTTGTGGCCATTATGAAAAGGATTGAACTCCGCGATAATACCGGTGATGGTCATAAATTTCTCCTACTTCTGCGCCACAAAAAACCAACGGGTAGTGGTTTCTGTTGGTTCCTTGTCCTCAAAGTCCGCATAGAGTTTGAAGAACTTGAATCCAGCCTGTTCCAGCAAAATATCATAGGTCAGGACCTCATAAGTCCGCTCCTCATGCACTTCGTCGTGGCGACTAAAGGAACCATCAGCCTCCTTGATAAAGAAGGTCAACTCATGCACGATAGAGTGAGGTGCTGCGTCCTCATAGGTATCCCAGAGCATGGCAAAATCTTCCGCATTTTCATGGTAGGAATAGCCTGGAAAAACTTCATCTGTCTGGTAGGTCGAATGCACATCAAAGATAAAGACGCCATCTTCGTTGAGGGCATTATATACTTCCTTAAAGACATCCCCTACTTCCACCTCATCCTGCATGTAACAGATAGAGTCCGAATAACAAGTGACAAAGTCATATTTACCCACCTTGGATAAATCCAACATATTGCCTTCAATAAAATCAATCTTTTGTTTGGCTGAAGTCGCTCTCTTCTCCGCAATCTTCAGCATATCCGCGCTCAAGTCAAGGCCTGTTACATCAAAACCAGCCTGAGAAAAGCGCACAGACTGGATTCCCGTCCCACAAGCCAGCTCCAAGAGTTTCTTTCTCTCCTTAGTCTTTGGCAAATGACGGAGGGAAAAATCCGTCCATTTATCGTATAAACTATCATCCATCACAGCATCGTAAACAGCTGCAAAGGTTTCATAAGTAGCCATATTCATGATACCAAGTCCGCCCGTAATCGGAATGAAAATTAGGAGCTTGACGATGGAGTCGAGCTCCAAGGAAGGCTATCTATTTTCCGACGATTACAGGACGGGTTCAAATCCTTTCTAAGATACAAAGAGCGTTAAAAGCAAGGAGAAAATAGGAAACTTTCTGCTGTATCATCAGATACAAAGGAAGTTACTCTTTTTCTCGCAGCTTTTAGCTCGTGTTCAGTTCTGAAATGAACAAAACACGACGCCCTCACCTTTCTATCAATTTTCTTCTAAAATAAGCAAAGAAACCCAGTTGACTGCAACTGAGTTCATCTCCTATGCCAAGGCTTCTGAAATGTCTACTGAATCCGCCTCATGCCAGAGTTTTTCAAGGTTATAGTGGGCACGCATTTCTTCTGAGAAGATATGCACAACGACACCACCGAGGTCTAGTAGAACCCAACCTCCCGCTGCATCGCCTTCGACATGGCTGCCTTTAACACCAGCTTCTGCAACTTTTTCACGAATGTTATCAGCGATTGCATCCAACTGACGGCTATTCATCGAGCTAGTGATAACAAAGTAGTCTGTCACACTGGTCAAATCTTGTACATCAAGTGCCAGGATATCCTCCGCACGTTTCTCATCAGCCGCTTTCACGACTAGTTCTAGTAATTCTTTTTCGTTCATTTAGTCCTCTTTCAAATAGTGCACAAAGGCGTTATAGGTTTCAAGGGTTTGGGGATAGATAGGGAAGCACTGATGAGCCAAATGCTCCACAGTTCGCGCTGTCTCATAGGCCACTGCCTTATTGAGCGACAAACTTGCAATCTCACGTGCCTGGTCCACTCCAGGAAAGGCACGATTGTGCTCAATGTAGTCTGCGACATAGATAACCTTATCTAAGTCGGTCATCTGACCAGCCCCGACTGTATGGATTTCAATGGCTCGCAGGATTTCAGGAGCTTGCAAATCCAAATCTTCTTTGATTTTATAAATTCCGACCATACCATGCCAGACATTATTGCCCCAGTTTTTGAGGTCAGGATCTAGCTGATAATGGTCAATCAAGTCCAAAAATTCCTGATCTGACAGCTTCTTGGCATAATCATGGAGAAGACCTGCTAGTCCTGCTTTCTCGGCATCGACTCCAAATCTCTCCGCTAGTTCTATGGCTGCACGCTCCACACCCAAGCAATGGGTTAAGCGTTTTTCAGGCA
>CAUSQY010000134.1:0-3198 GCA_963533645.1 uncultured Streptococcus sp.
ACTTCTGGATCAAACTTAGTTGTAGAAGTATGAGCGCCACGAAGACCAACCTCTTCTTGGACATTGGAGCCAAGATAGAGTTCATTTCCGAGTTTTTGACCTGAAAGGGCTTCTGCAAGCTCGCTTACCATGAGAACACCGTAGCGGTTATCCCAAGCTTTCGAAATGATATTCTTTTCATTGGCTGTCAAGATAGCAGAGCTATCAGGGACAATCGTGTCACCCGGACGGATTCCAAAGCTTTCTGCCTCAGCCTTGTCCGCGAATCCACCATCAAAGATAATATCTGAGATAGCTGGCATGGTTGGCCCACCTGTTCCACGTGTCAAATGTGGAGGAACAGAACCTGAAATCACAGGAATTTCACGACCGTCACGAGTAAAGAGTTTAAAGCGTTGACTGCTGACCACCATAGGGTTCCAGCCACCGATTTCAACGACACGGAAGGTACCATCTGGCTTGATTTCGCTGACCATAAAACCAACTTCGTCCATATGAGAAGCGACCAAAACACGGGGTGCATCGGCAGCTTCTGAATGTTTGATACCGAAAATACCGCCCAAGCCATCTGTCACAACTTCATCCACATGCGGAGTCAACTTTTCACGAAGATAGGCACGGACAGGCGCTTCATGACCTGAGATCGCAGCAAGTTCTGTTACTTCTTTGATTTTTGAAAATAATGTTGTCATATCAGTTCCTTCTTTCTGTCCTCCATTTTACCACTTTTTATAGGAGAAGGATAGTGGGAAGGTGGATTGGTTTTTACTCAGTTTTCCAATAAAAGAGAGGGGCAGATGTAATTTCAGGAATTTTTCTTTCTTTTTACATTAAATTGTCAGAAAATTTATTGACAGATTAAAGAAATCGTGTTACATTATCTCCAAGGGTATTTTTATACCAAATCTACATGAAAGGACGGGGCATGAAACTTTCTCATATTTTAACAGGCTTACTTCTACTCCTAGTCTTTCTCTCCATTACCATTGGAACCCGTGATTTTTCTTGGGAAAAATTCTTTACTTTTGACCAACAAACTTGGCTTCTCTTTCAAGAGTCGCGTCTTCCAAGAACCATCAGCATTCTCCTTGCAGCCTCTAGTATGAGCATGGCAGGACTCCTCATGCAGACCATTACCCAAAATCAGTTTGCTGCTCCGAGTACTGTCGGAACGACCGAAGCCGCCAAACTGGGAATGGTGTTGAGCCTCTTCGTCTTTCCGTCTGCGAGTCTGACCCAAAAGATGCTCTTTGCTTTTGGCTCTTCCATCTTATTTACTCTCTTCTTCCTAGCCTTTATGACTATTTTTTCTGTAAAGGAAAGGTGGATGTTGCCCTTGATCGGGATCATCTATAGTGGGATTATTGGTTCTATCACAGAAGTTATCGCCTATCGTTTCAATCTGGTTCAGAGTATGACGGCTTGGACCCAGGGCTCCTTCTCCATGATTCAGACCCATCAGTATGAGTGGCTCTTCTTAGGCCTCATCATCCTGATAGCCGTTTGGAAATTATCCCAGACCTTTACCATCATGAATCTGGGCAAGGAAACCAGTGAGAGTTTGGGGATTTCCTACTCCCTACTTGAAAAGCTGGCTCTCTTTCTAGTGGCGCTAACGACAAGTGTCACCATGATTACCGTGGGTGCCTTGCCTTTTCTCGGGGTCATCGTTCCCAATCTGGTCCGCAAGCGCTATGGAGATAATCTGAGTCAAACCAAACTCATCGTCGCTCTGGTCGGTGCCAATCTGGTTCTAGCCTGCGACATCCTCTCTCGAGTCTTGATTCGGCCCTATGAGCTGTCTGTCAGTCTCCTACTAGGAATCATCGGTAGCCTCGTCTTTATCCTACTTCTCTGGAGAGGGGGACAAAAAGATGCAGTTTAAAAGCAAACATACCAAGCTCTTCTGCCTTCTCATTATTCTGGCCATCGGAGCTTGTCTCCTCTACTTTTGGCCCATCACTAACCTGTCTGCCTTTGCCTGGAAGCTGCGTTCCCAAAAAATCATCGTTTATCTCTTGGTAGCCATCGCGACTGGGATTTCGACCATTAGTTTTCAAACCCTGACGGAAAATCGCTTTCTGACGCCAAGTATTTTGGGAATCGAATCCTTCTATGTCTTGCTACAGACCCTGCTACTGGTTTTTGAGAGCAAATTTCTTCAGTTCGAGAAGTCTCCTATCTTAGAATTTTTAATCTTACTTCTTGTCCAATCCCTCTTCTTTCTTGCCTTACAAGGCTACTTGAAGACACTGATGAAACAGGACCTGATCTTCATCCTGCTAATCTGTCTAGCACTCGGAAGTCTCTTTCGAAATATCAGTACCTTCCTCCAAGTCCTGATGGATCCAAATGAATACGATAAACTGCAGAACAGTCTCTTTGCCTCCTTTCAGCATCTCAACACTTCCATCCTAGCCATCGGTTCTCTGATCATCCTTGCCTTGACAATCTTTTTCTTTCGAAAAGCAGTCGTTCTGGATGTCTTGCACCTGCAAAGAGAAACGGCTCAGATACTGGGACTCGATGTTGAAAAAGAACAGAAAGAGCTCCTCTGGGGCATCGTGCTTTTGACCTCAACAGCCACTGCCTTGGTAGGGCCTATGGCCTTCTTCGGCTTTATGCTAGCCAACCTCACTTACCTGATTGTCAAAGATTATCGACACAAGTTGCTCTTTATCGTGGCCATTCTGATTGGATTTATTAGTTTGACCTTGGGGCAAGCCCTCATCGAACGAGTCTTTGCGCTAGAAATTCGCATCAGCATGATCATCGAGAGTGTGGGTGGCTTCTTATTCTTTATCTTACTATACAGGAGGGCGCGTCAGTGAAACTGGAAAACATTGACAAATCCATTCAAAAACAGGATATTTTGCAAGGTATTTCGCTTGAAGTCAGTCCTCAGAAACTGACAGCCTTCATTGGTCCAAATGGTGCTGGAAAATCAACTCTCCTCTCCATTATGAGCAGACTGACCAAGAAAGATCAGGGGGTTCTCAGTATTAAAGGCCGTGAAATCGAGAGCTGGAATTCGCAAGAACTGGCCCAAGAGCTGACCATCCTAAAGCAGAAAATCAATTACCAAGCCAAATTGACTGTAGAAGAACTGGTCAGTTTTGGACGTTTTCCCTACAGCCGTGGTCGACTGAAGGCAGAAGACTGGGAAAAAATCCGAGAAACTCTGGACTATCTGGAACT
>CAUSQY010000135.1:0-3197 GCA_963533645.1 uncultured Streptococcus sp.
ATAAAAAAGGGAACAAGCAAAACAACCGTAACCAGACTCCAAAACCTGTTACAGAACGTAAGTTCCATGAATTGCCAACAGAATTTGAATATACGGATGGTATGACCGTTGCGGAAATCGCAAAACGTATCAAGCGTGAGCCAGCTGAAATCGTTAAGAAACTCTTTATGATGGGTGTTATGGCTACACAAAACCAATCATTGGATGGAGAAACCATTGAACTCCTATTAGTAGATTATGGTATCGAAGCCAAACAAAAGGTTGAAGTGGACAATGCCGACATCGAACGTTTCTTCGTCGAAGATGGTTATCTCAATGAAGATGAATTGGTTGAACGTCCACCAGTTGTGACGATCATGGGACACGTTGACCATGGGAAAACAACTCTCTTGGATACCCTTCGTAACTCTCGTGTTGCGACAGGTGAAGCAGGTGGTATCACTCAGCATATCGGTGCCTACCAAATCGTGGAAAATGGCAAGAAGATTACCTTCCTTGATACACCAGGACACGCGGCCTTTACATCTATGCGTGCGCGTGGTGCATCTGTTACCGATATCACCATCTTGGTCGTAGCGGCAGATGACGGGGTTATGCCTCAGACTATCGAGGCCATCAACCACTCAAAAGCAGCCAACGTTCCAATCATCGTAGCCATCAACAAGATTGATAAACCAGGTGCTAACCCAGAACGCGTTATCGGTGAATTGGCAGAGCATGGTGTTATGTCAACAGCTTGGGGTGGAGATTCTGAATTTGTTGAAATCTCAGCTAAATTCAACCAAAATATCGAAGAATTGTTGGAAACAGTCCTTCTTGTGGCTGAAATCCAAGAACTCAAGGCAGATCCAACAGTGCGTGCTATCGGTACGGTTATCGAAGCTCGTTTGGATAAAGGAAAAGGTGCGGTCGCAACCCTTCTTGTGCAACAAGGTACCTTGAATGTACAAGATCCTATCGTTGTCGGAAATACATTCGGTCGTGTACGTGCCATGACCAATGACCTTGGTCGTCGTGTTAAGGTTGCAGGTCCATCAACACCGGTTTCTATCACAGGTTTGAACGAAGCACCAATGGCGGGTGACCACTTTGCTGTTTACGAAGATGAAAAATCTGCGCGTGCAGCCGGTGAAGAGCGTGCAAAACGTGCCCTCATGAAACAACGCCAAGCTACCCAACGTGTCAGCCTTGAAAACCTCTTTGATACACTTAAAGCTGGTGAACTCAAGTCAGTCAACGTTATCATCAAGGCCGACGTACAAGGTTCAGTTGAAGCCCTTTCTGCCTCCCTTCAAAAAATTGACGTGGAAGGTGTGAAAGTTACTATCGTTCACTCGGCAGTCGGTGCTATCAACGAATCTGACGTGACCCTTGCGGAAGCTTCAAATGCCTTTATCGTTGGTTTCAACGTACGCCCTACACCACAAGCTCGTCAACAAGCCGAAGCTGATGACGTAGAAATCCGTCTCCACAGCATTATCTACAAGGTTATCGAAGAGATGGAAGAAGCCATGAAAGGGATGTTGGATCCTGAATTCGAAGAAAAAATCATCGGTGAAGCGATTATCCGTGAAACCTTCAAAGTGTCTAAAGTCGGAACCATCGGTGGATTTATGGTTACTAGCGGTAAAGTTACCCGTGACTCTAAAGTCCGTGTAATCCGTGACGGTGTTGTTATCTATGACGGTGAACTCGCAAGCTTGAAACACTACAAAGACGACGTCAAAGAAGTTACAAACGGTCGTGAAGGTGGTCTCATGATTGATGGCTACAATGATATCAAGATGGATGATGTGATTGAGGCCTATGTCATGGAAGAAATCAAACGATAATAGAGAAACGATAGCCGATTTGACTCGTCGTCAACAGCGCCTTGATGAACCCTTAGTTCTATCTAAGGCTTGTTTCCTAGATTCAAATGGCTCTAGTTCCTCTATCTAATAAAAATAGCTAGGTCTGCTGGCCTAGCTTTTGGTTCAAAGTAGAGAAAGGAATATCATGGCAAATCATTTCCGTACGGATCGTGTGGGCATGGAAATCAAGCGTGAAGTCAATGAGATTTTGCAAAAGAAAGTCCGTGATCCGCGTGTCCAAGGTGTGACCATCACAGATGTTCAGATGCTGGGTGACTTGTCTGTTGCCAAGGTTTACTACACCATTTTGAGTAACCTTGCTTCGGATAATCAAAAAGCTCAAATCGGGCTTGAAAAAGCAACTGGTACCATCAAACGTGAACTTGGTCGCAATTTGAAATTGTACAAAATCCCAGATTTGACCTTCGTCAAAGACGAATCCATCGAATATGGAAACAAGATTGACGAAATGCTACGCAATCTGGATAAGAACTAAGAAAGAGGGGCAACCCTCTTTTTTGTTGCCAGAGTAGGAGCATTGCTATTTGACGATGTATCTATCTAATAAAAATCGGTTTAAAAAATTTGTAAATTTCAAATAGTATGATATGATAAAGCTTGATATAAATGAAAAACGGAGAGACATATGGCTAAACAAGATATAGCTATGCAAGTACTGCAGCAAGTGGTAAAATTACCCGTAGTCAAAGTTGATCGAGAGAAATTTTTAGTAGAAAAGTTTTCAAAGGAATTAGACCGTAAGGATCTTCCAACTTTGATTGAACAAGGACCGACGGCTTTATTACCCCAGGAAAGCTTGGATAGAGTGGCCAAGGCTTGTATTAAGGACAATGTCTTGCTGGCCAGCGGCACTTCGGTATTGGCAGGTCTACCTGGAGGCCTAGCCATGGCAATTACCATTCCGACAGATGTAGCCCAGTTTTACGCTTTCTCATTAAAACTAGCTCAGGAACTAGGGTATATTTACGGATTTGATGATCTCTGGGCATCGCGCAATGAGTTAAGCGAGGAAGCTAAAAACACACTCCTACTGTATCTCGGTGTGATGCTGGGAGTAAATGGTGCAGGCGCTCTGCTTCGATCAGGCGGTGTGACAGTAGCCAAGCAAGTCATAAAAGTAGTGAACAAGAAAGCCTTGACAAAGACCCTTTGGTATCCGATTTTAGAAAAAGTTTTGAAAATTTTTGGTGTCAATCTGACAAAAGGAGGCCTAGCCAAAGGGATGGGGAAAGTGATCCCTATCCTAGGTGGAGTCATTTCTGGGGGTTTAACCTTTGCGACCATGAAACCGATGGGAGAAAGATTGCAACAGGAATTGTCCAA
>CAUSQY010000136.1:0-3167 GCA_963533645.1 uncultured Streptococcus sp.
ATTCTTTTGTATAGAGCATGAATTGGCGCATTTTTTCACCAAGAGGTGCTACCAACTCCCCCGTTGTTTCTTGGTTGATAAAATAGCCATCAAATCCATAGTACTTAGCGAGATCAACAAGTTTACGTGCAATCGGGAAGGTGCCATCCTCATCTTGTTTCAAGGCAGCTGCAAATTTCTCTTGGTCGGCAATGCTATTTGACCAGTTGAAAAAGAGGGTTCCATAAACGGGAACTCCGTTGCGGTGCCCGGCATCAATGACATCTGGAGTTGGAACTAGACCTTCCCAGAAGACCATTGAATCCAAGTATTGCCAGTAATCAAAAGCATAGGCCTTGAATTCTTCTCCACCAACAGAAGCGTGGTCTTTAGCTTTCGAGTTGGTATTTGCTAGAGCTTGAACCTTAGCTCTTCTGCTTGCTTTTTCGTTAACCAACTGGCCTCTATGTCGCTTGGCGAGTTCAACTGATGAACGATTGATAGGATCATCCTCACGCGCACCCGGTTCCCATTTCAACAAATCATCCCATGTATCAAATTTGATTTCTTTTGGTCGGAGACTCTTTTCTTCATTTTTAGGAACGTCTGCTAGAGTCGGTTTGTCGGCTTTCTTCTCAGCTACTTGAGGAACCTCCTCTGGTTTAACTTCTTCTTTTTCAGTTGGTTGAGCAGGTTTTTCAGTTTTATCTGTCAGAGCTGGCTTCGCTTCTTCTTTTTCATTAACCAGATCCGTTATTGCTGGAGTGTTTTCTGAAATGGATTGCTCTGCTACTTTGTTCTCTGTTTCCTCTAATTGTTTTTCAATGGCTGCAGTATCTGGACTCGCTGTTTCACTAGTACTTGTAGCTTGAGCGCTCGTATTTGCAACTGCCTCAGGGACAGCGACCTGTTCCGCAAGAGCTGGGCTCGCAAATAGAGCTGAACCAATCATCAAGGAACAAGCCCCGATTGACAGCTTACGAATACTGTAACGGCAACGTTTTTCAAAAAATAGATCTTTCATCTTATCCTCCTAATAAAATATAAAGTAAGCGCTTTACTTTTTGATAAAAAGTAACTGTTCTCAGTGCACGCCACCAGAACAGGATCATCTTCATTTTATCCTATATGAAAGCGATGTCAATCTATTTAACATAAAAACTATAACTAGGATAATAATCAGTAAAATTTGGACACAATCCTATAAATCATCTATCTTAAAGGGAAACTAGCTCTCATTTTAAAAGAAAGTTCTTCTTTCTTATGAAAATTTCAGCTAAACACTTGTGAGATTTACTTTTATCCTTTAAAATAGAATAGGAGAAATTCCGTTATTATTTTTCGGAGGAAAAAGAAATGTCCATTAATTGGCAGGAAATTTTATTTCACTTTTTAGGTGGTCTGGGACTATTCTTATATAGTATCAAGACCATGGGAGACGGTTTGCAACAAGCTGCTGGAGATCGCCTTCGTTTTTACATTGACAAGTACACTAGCAATCCCTTTTTAGGTGTTCTAGTCGGGATTGTCGTGACTGCCCTGATTCAGTCAAGTACAGGGGTTACAGTTATCACGGTTGGACTGGTCAGCGCTAGTCTTCTCACTCTTAGACAGGCTATCGGAATTATCATGGGAGCCAACATCGGAACCACCGTTACTTCCTTTATCATCGGTTTCAAGCTTGGTGAGTACGCTTTACCCTTGATTTTCCTTGGAACCATGTTCCTCTTCTTTACAAAAAACAGAACAGCAAACAATATCGGGCGCATCCTGTTTGGTGTAGGGGGAATCTTCTACGCCCTCAACCTCATCAGTGCCGGTATGAGTCCGCTTAAAGATTTACCACAATTCAAGGAATATATGGTAACCTTGGGACAAAATCCTATTTTAGGAGTAGTAGCCGGTGCAGTGATTACCGTCCTCATCCAGGCTTCCTCGGCTACAATCGGGATTTTGCAAGGCCTCTATGCAGGTGGTTTCCTTGACCTTAAAGGTTCACTACCAGTTCTCTTTGGAGATAATATCGGGACAACCTTAACCGTTATCATTGCAGCAGCTGGAGCTAACATCTCTGCAAAACGCGTTGCAGCAACCCACGTTACCTTTAACGTTCTAGGAACTATTCTTTGCTTAATCCTATTAGGCCCCTTCACTGCTATGATCGAGTACTTCCAGGCACTCCTTCACCTCTCACCTGAGATGACCATCGCCTTCTCTCACGGTGCCTTTAACGTAAGTAACACCATTGTACAATTTCCATTCATCGGAGCCTTGGCCTACTTTGTAACCAAGCTCATCCCTGGTGAAGACGAGGTTGTCAAGTACGAGCCCCTTTATCTCGACGAACAACTTATCCAACAATCTCCTTCTATCGCTTTAGGAAATGCCAAAAAAGAACTTTTGCACTTGGGGAACTATGCAGCCAAAGCTTTTGACCTTTCTTATACCTATATCATCGGTTTGGATGAAAAGGTAGCTGAAAAAGGGCACAAGACAGAGGAAGCCATCAACACCATCGATGAAAAACTCACTCGTTACCTCATCAGACTCTCAAGCGAATCCTTGAGTCAAAAGGAAAGCGAAGTCTTGACCAACATTCTGGATTCATCTCGTGATTTGGAACGGATTGGGGACCACGCAGAAGGCTTGCTCAACCTAACAGACTACCTCCAACGTAAGAATGTTCAATTTTCTGATGCTGCTTTAGAGGAGTTGGCTGAGATTTATCAAGCAACAACCGCATTCATCAAGGATGCCCTTGATAGTGTGGAAAACAATGATATTGAAAAAGCTCAAAGTCTGATTGAACGCCATAAAGAAATCAACAATATGGAACGCATTCTTAGAAAGACCCACATCAAACGCCTTAACAAGGGTGAGTGTTCTACACAAGCTGGAGTCAACTTTATCGACATCATTTCCCACTATACTCGTGTGTCAGACCATGCTATGAACCTTGCTGAAAAGGTCATCGCTGAACAAATTTAATACTCTTCGAAAATCAAATTCAAACCACGTCAACGTCGCCTTGCCGTACCCAAGTACAGCCTGCGGTTAGTTTCCTAGTTTGCTCTTTGATTTTCATTGAGTATAAGTACCAAGAAGCTATCCTGAATGGGATGGCTTTTTCATCTCCTCATCAAAAATGTTTTTTCTGACATATAAAAAATGCTTTGATTCACAATGGA
>CAUSQY010000137.1:0-3143 GCA_963533645.1 uncultured Streptococcus sp.
CAAAATTAAGAGAAGATATCCGTAACATTGCGATTATCGCCCACGTTGACCACGGGAAAACAACCCTTGTTGACGAATTATTGAAACAGTCTGAAACTCTTGATGCTCGTACAGAGTTGGCAGAGCGTGCTATGGACTCAAACGATATCGAAAAAGAGCGCGGTATTACGATCCTTGCTAAAAATACAGCCGTTGCTTACAACGGAACTCGTATCAATATCATGGACACACCAGGACACGCGGACTTCGGTGGTGAAGTAGAGCGTATCATGAAAATGGTTGACGGTGTTGTTTTGGTGGTAGATGCCTACGAAGGAACCATGCCACAAACTCGTTTCGTATTGAAAAAAGCCTTGGAACAAGACCTTGTCCCAATCGTGGTTGTCAACAAAATCGACAAACCATCAGCTCGTCCAGCAGAAGTAGTGGACGAAGTCTTGGAACTCTTCATCGAGCTTGGTGCAGACGATGACCAGCTTGATTTCCCAGTTGTTTATGCTTCAGCTATCAACGGAACATCTTCATTGTCAGACGATCCAGCTGATCAAGAAAAAACAATGGCTCCAATCTTTGATACCATTATCGACCATATCCCTGCTCCAGTGGACAACTCAGATGAGCCTTTGCAGTTTCAAGTCTCACTCTTGGACTACAATGATTTCGTAGGTCGTATTGGTATCGGACGTGTCTTCCGAGGGACTGTTAAGGTTGGGGATCAAGTTACCCTTTCTAAACTAGATGGCACTACCAAGAACTTCCGTGTCACAAAACTCTTTGGTTTCTTTGGCTTGGAGCGTCGTGAAATCCAAGAAGCTAAAGCGGGTGACTTGATTGCCGTATCAGGTATGGAAGATATCTTTGTTGGTGAGACGATTACACCGACAGATGTTGTTGAAGCTTTGCCAATTCTGCATATTGATGAGCCGACTCTGCAGATGACCTTCTTGGTTAACAACTCACCTTTTGCTGGCCGCGAAGGGAAATGGGTAACTTCTCGTAAGGTTGAAGAACGCTTGCAAGCTGAACTGCAAACAGACGTATCCCTTCGTGTTGATCCAACAGATTCACCAGATAAGTGGACAGTTTCAGGTCGTGGAGAATTGCACTTGTCAATCCTGATCGAAACCATGCGTCGTGAGGGATATGAGCTGCAAGTATCTCGTCCAGAAGTTATCGTGAAAGAAATTGACGGTGTCAAATGTGAGCCATTTGAGCGCGTCCAAATCGATACACCTGAAGAATATCAAGGGTCTGTTATCCAAAGTCTTTCTGAACGTAAGGGTGAAATGTTGGATATGATTTCAACTGGTAATGGTCAAACTCGTTTGGTCTTCCTTGTTCCAGCGCGTGGTTTGATTGGATACTCAACTGAGTTCTTGTCAATGACTCGTGGTTACGGTATCATGAACCATACCTTTGACCAATACTTGCCATTGATTCCAGGTGAAATTGGTGGTCGTCACCGTGGTGCCCTTGTTTCTATCGATGCTGGTAAGGCTACAACTTACTCAATCATGTCTATCGAAGAACGTGGAACAATCTTTGTCAACCCAGGTACTGAGGTTTACGAAGGAATGATCATCGGTGAAAACTCTCGTGAAAATGACTTGACTGTTAATATCACCAAAGCTAAGCAGATGACTAACGTTCGTTCTGCAACCAAGGACCAGACAGCAGTTATCAAGACACCGCGTATCTTGACCTTGGAGGAATCTTTGGAATTCTTGAACGACGATGAGTACATGGAAGTAACGCCAGAATCTATTCGTCTGCGCAAGCAAATTTTGAACAAACAAGAACGCGAAAAAGCCAATAAAAAGAAAAAATCAGCTGCAGCTGAATAAGCAAAAGGGAAAGGAGCAGCAAGATGGTTTATCTTATCATTGGGATTTTAATCCTCTTTTTCTACATTTTTGCTGTTCCATCCAGTATTAAAGGGACTGTTAATGCAGTGACCATGGTGCTACTGATTGTAGCCTTGATTATCTTATTTGGCTTAGGCCTTTTTAAAATTTTCCAGTTGCCGGCTGAATATTTTGTAGGTTTCGGCCTATCCGTAGTGACCGTCTTGGCTTTGCGGGATATTAATCGTCTCAAGCCGCCTAAAAAATCAAAAAAGAATTTTGATGAAGAATAATAAATGAGCAAGAACTTAGAAGGTCGGATAGATGTTTTGAGATCTTGCTTTTTTGTTAATTTATATTTTTACAAAAACAATAGGTTTATGTTACAAAATATTTCAAATAGATGAAAACATATCATTTTTTTCAAAACTTGCTTACAGTCGAAAATAAAAGACTCCTATGTCTTTTTTATTTTCACAAAAAAAGGTAAAATAGAGTGAAGTATGAATGGAAGAGGTTGCTTATGAAAAAAATAGCAAATTTTGCCAATAAGAAGGTCTTGGTCCTGGGATTGGCCAAGTCGGGTGAGTCAGCAGCTCGCCTTTTAGATAAATTAGGAGCCATCGTGACGGTTAATGACGGTAAACCTTTCGAGGAAAATCCTGCTGCCCAATCTTTGCTAGAAGAAGGTATTAAAGTGGTGACAGGAGGTCATCCCTCGGAGTTGCTGGACGAAGATTTTGAACTAATGGTGAAAAATCCAGGTATTCCTTATGACAATGCTATGGTCGTTCGAGCTCTTGAAAAGAAGATTCCTGTTATCACTGAAGTAGAGTTGGCTTATCTAATTTCAGAAGCACCGATTATTGGTATTACGGGTTCAAATGGTAAGACGACGACCACAACCATGATTGCGCAAGTCTTGACGGCTGGCGGTCAAAACGGTTTGTTGTCTGGTAATATCGGCTTTCCTGCTAGTCAGGTAGCCCAAACAGCCAGCAGCAAAGATACGTTGGTCATGGAACTGTCTTCCTTCCAGTTGATAGGGATTGAAGATTTTCATCCGCAAATCGCTGTTATTACCAACCTCATGCCGACTCATTTGGATTATCACGGCTCTGTTGAGGAATATGCAGCTGCTAAGTGGAATATCCAGAAAAACATGACAGCTGATGATTATCTGGTTTTGAATTTCAATCAAGACTGGGCCAAGGAAATGGCTAGCCAGACTCAGGCTACTGTTATGCCTTTTTCAACGACTGAAAAGGTGGATGGTGCCTATTTAGAGGGTGATGTCTT
>CAUSQY010000138.1:0-3138 GCA_963533645.1 uncultured Streptococcus sp.
TGCTACTGGCACAGCGATTGTTGTAATCGCAAGTGCTGTATCAATTCCTTGTGAAACAGAGAAAGCTGTCGCAAGAACCGCACCAGAAGTTGCGTCGATACGAGAAGCACCACCGAAGGTACCAACCCCGAGAACGAACAACTGCAAGCTACCACCGATAAACAAACCAGTTGTCACATCTCCCATGATTAAACCAGTAATGAAACCAGCAAATACAGGGGAACCTGCAGATGAAACGATCGTCAACTCATCACAGATTTGATAAGCTGAGTACAAAGTGAGAAGTAAAATTTGCCACCATTGTATCATAACAATGACCTCCTAAAAATTTTTTCCTATTTTAATAAGCTCAAAAAGTCTGAAACTGGATCATTTGGAACCATTTGAGCAGTAAGTTTAACACCTTTTTCTGCCAATTTGTGGAAGTCTTCCACATCCTTGTCCACTACGTTGATAGAACGTGTGATGGCGCGAGTTTCTGGTGTTTGAGACATATTCCCAACATTAAGGGTTTCAAGTGGTACACCTGCTTCTACCAAACCAAGGAAGCGGTCTGGTTTACGAGCCACGATAAAGAGACGTTGGCTATCGTATTTACCAGCAAGAATATTGGCTGCCGCTTTCTCAATTGGCAAAATACTCAATTTCACACCTGGTGGTGTCGCAAGTTTCAAACCACTCTTTTCAACGTCATTGTTGACAACTTCGTCGTCCACAACCATAATACGTGAAACATTTAGTTTTCCAGCCCATAGATTGGCTACTTGTCCGTGGATCAAACGTCCATCGATACGGCATCCTACAATTGTCATAAGTTTTCCCCCTTTATGTGTTTTAGTGTAGGTTTACGAGTTAAATGAATCTCTTCTTTATATTCACCTTCTGTTTCAAAGATGATGATGCGGTTATCACCTTCCTTGAGATAGCTATGAGGAATATAAAGCGAGAGGGTCGGGCCGACGTTCCAAAAACGTCCTAGATTCTGCCCATTGACAAAGGCAACTCCCTTACCAAACTCAGACAAGTCTAGGTAAGTATCTTTTGGCTCTTGGACTGTAAAGTCATAAGCGTAAAAGGCTGGTTGTCCTTCTGTCCATCCTTTTGAAAAATCAATTTTCTCAGGATTATCCAGTGGTAGTGGATAGTGTTTCCAATTAAGTAAGAAGTGTAAATCCTTGCAGACACCTGTTCGGATTCCTTTACGCTGCGTATCAGCTAAGAACTTATGTCCATAGTTGACACGCCCCATATTTTCTATCAAGATATCCAATCTAGACAGCGCTTTCTTTTCACCTTGATAAAAAATATCTTCCCCAATCTCTGTCTGATATTGGGTTTCAACCCACTGACCATCGACATAAAGCTGAGCTCTATCTCGACCATCAATGATACGAAGTCTTTCTTCTTCTGCATCCCAGTTTGTTTCTGTTCGATAAAGTAGGTAGCCATAACTTTGTCCCAACTCCTCCATCTTTTTAGGATAGAGACTTTCTACAGGACTTGACAGACTATCCAAGGTTTCAAACAAGGAAACTTTTTCAACTAGTGGAATAGCATCCAATTCCATACTCTCTTTGTATAGTGGTTCTAACTGCGGATACTCTGGGAAATGTGTCGCCATCATCTTCTTGACTGCCAGATATTTGGCAGTTGGATTTCCTTCTTCATCCAGAAGGGCATCGTAATCATAAGATGTAACTTGTGGCAGGTCCAAAGTCCCTCGAGCCGAGCAACCATTCATGAAACCAAAGTTTGTACCACCGTGGAACATGTAAAGATTGATAGAGCCTTGCTCCAAAACCTCTCGAACTGCATCTGCCAATTCTTTTGGATCCCGTGTGATAATCGGCTCTTTCCAACGATTGAACCAACCATCCCAGAACTCCATACACATGAGGGGCCATTTTTTGCCATGTTCATCAAAGAATTCCTGCATCTGTGAAAAGTTATAAGGTGCCTTAGAACCAAAGTTCCCTGTCACAAAGAGGTCATCTTCGATTAAGGTTCCAGCTTTCAGAGTAGCTCTCCATGGACCATCTGATGTAAAGAGAGGACAGGTTACGCCACGCTCTTCCATCAACTGTCGAATTGCTCTCAGATAAGCCTTATCTTCTCCATAAGAACCATACTCATTTTCAACCTGCATCATGAGGATATTGCCACCATTGTCCAACAAATGTGGAACCAACCGTGCCAAGAGCTGATCATAATAGCGACCCACAGCTTCAATATAGGCTGGGTCAGATGAGCGGATCCTCATATCTTTGGTTAAGAGCCAAGCCGGTAAGCCACCAAATTCCCACTCAGCACAGATAAATGGTGACGGACGTACAATAGCGTAGAGACCCAAATCTTGCGCTGTCTGGAGAAACCGTTCCAAATCCAGAGCTCCTTCAAAGTTAAACTCACCCTCACTGGGTTCGTGTAGATTCCAAGCAACGTAAGTCTCTACCGTGTTAAAACCAAGAGCCTTCAAGTTGTAGAGCGAATGATACCAATCTTCTGGAGGAATCCTAAAATAATGAATGGCGCCAGATAAAATCTTAAATGATTTTCCATCGAGATAAAAATCATCCCGTATCTCAAATCGTGTCATGTTACTACCTTCTGACAATTAAAGTTCACGCTTTCATTTGTTGATATAGCAAATATATCTCAATATCCTGCATTTGTCAATAGGTTTTCACAATTTTTTTCATTTTTTACCAACTTTTACACAAAAAACTTATAAAGATATAGATTTTACAGACATAGAGCTTCAAGTAGTTAACATGTATAAAAATGTATAAAATCTCCTTTTTTATATGTAATTTAACCTTATAGCCTATTATTCTAATTTTTTTATTCAAAAGACTACTATTCTTTCCGGTTTTATGGTAAAATCTTTAACGGAGAAGGAAAATCGAGGTGAAATTATGGCAATTCCAAAATATCAATATATAAAAGATGAATTAAAGAACAAAATTATCTCTGGGCAATTTGTAAGTGGAGATAAATTTTACACTGAAGCTGAATTGATTGCAATGTATGATGTTAGTTCTATCACAGTTGTCCGCGCCTTAAACGACCTTGCCAAAGATGGTTATATTGTCCGCCAACAAGGAAAGGGTACATTCGTTTCACGCGCACGCAAACACA
>CAUSQY010000139.1:0-3132 GCA_963533645.1 uncultured Streptococcus sp.
GTTTTAATAAATGTTAGCAATAAAATAATTAGTCATCTAAAGCTGACCATAACTATTAGGAGAATACCTTTTTCAAGACTTCCTGAATCGTTGTCACCCCAATGACCTGTATTTCTTTAGGCGGAGTGATTCCTGTCAAGGAATTCTTAGGTACATAGATTTTTGTAAATCCAAGTTTAGCAGCTTCATTGATGCGTTGCTCGATACGATTCACGCGCCGAATCTCTCCTGTCAAACCAAGTTCTCCTACAAAACATTCCTGAGGATTGGTTGGCTTATCTTTGTAACTAGAAGCAATGGCAACAGCAACGGCTAAGTCAATGGCAGGTTCATCCAATTTGACACCACCAGCAGATTTGAGATAGGCGTCCTGATTTTGCAAGAGAAGTCCTGCCCGCTTTTCCAAAACAGCCATAATCAAGCTAGCACGATTAAAATCAAGTCCCGTCGTCGTACGCTTGGCATTTCCAAACATGGTCGGTGTTACCAAGGCCTGAACCTCCGCCAAAATCGGACGCGTCCCTTCCATGGTCACAACGATGGACGAGCCCGTAGCCCCGTCTAAACGCTCTTCTAGGAAAACTTGACTCGGATTGAGGACCTCAACCAAACCGCCCGACTGCATCTCAAAAATCCCAATCTCATTAGTGGAACCAAAACGGTTTTTGACCGCTCTTAAAATACGAAAGGTGTGGTGACGCTCCCCTTCAAAATAAAGCACCGTATCCACCATATGCTCTAGCATACGAGGACCAGCCAAGGTTCCTTCCTTGGTCACATGCCCTACGATAAAGATGGCAATGTTATTGGTCTTGGCCAGTTGCATAAGCTCAGCCGTCACCTCACGCACTTGAGAAACAGATCCCTGCACCCCTGAAATCTCAGGAGACATAATAGTCTGAATGGAGTCAATAATGAGGAAGTCTGGTTGGATGCGCTCCACCTCAGCTCGAACACTCTGCATATTGGTCTCTGCATAGAGATAAAACTCGCTATCAATATCACCCAAACGCTCTGCACGTAGTTTAATCTGCTGGGTAGACTCCTCCCCACTGACGTAGAGAACCGTTCCCACTTGGGACAACTGGGTTGAGACTTGTAGGAGAAGGGTTGATTTCCCGATTCCAGGATCGCCACCAATGAGGACAAGACTTCCCGGTACCACTCCGCCTCCAAGTACACGGTTGAATTCCTCCATCTCTGTCTTGGTTCGATTGACGTTGATAGAAGTCACCTCAGCCAGTTTCATGGGCTTGGTTTTCTCACCTGTCAAGGACACACGCGCATTCTTGACCTCGGCAACCTCAACCTCTTCTACAAAAGAAGACCAAGACCCACAGTTGGGGCAACGTCCCAGATATTTAGGGGAATTATACCCACAATTTTGACATACAAATGTCGCTTTTTTCTTTGCGATGATAAACCTCTTTCTATATCTCTAACTCACACTCAATCACTTGGCAAAAATCAATCTTCTCATTTGGCACAAACTGGCGCATGAGCATTCCGTGAGTTACAATGATAATAGTTTTATAATTTTTATATTTTTCCAAAGTTCTTAAAAAACGATGACGCATCTCCAGAGCAGTTTCATAGCGATAAGGAGAATCTTCAGGTAAACTTCCTTGATGTTTTAGATAATATTCATGAGCTACCAATACACTAGTTAAATCAGAGTTAGTACCATCTAAGTCTGGACGCCACTCATGAAAAAACGGCTCCACAAATAAGTCCAATCCTGTTTCAACCGCTATATAATGGGCTGTTTCTAAAGCTCTCGTCACAGACGATGAAATAATAATCTCTGCCTTTCCAAAACATGCAGTTTTAGCAATTTCTTTTGCCAGACTGCGACCTTTTCCTGTCAATGGTGCTAAATCACGACCAAAACCACTATAGAGTTGCGGATTTTCAAGTTTATCAAGCATACTATAATCTGGCTCCCCATGACGTACAAAGATAATCTTCATTCTAATGCCCTGTCGATCCAAATCCACCAGTTCGAACGCCATCAGCTGCATCTCCATCTGCAATTAAGAAAGGAGCAAAGACAGCCTGAACCACACGTTCCCCTACTTCAAGAACAACCTCTTGATCTGTTATATTCTTCATCTGAGCAAAAATATGTCCTTCATTCCCAGGATTTCCATAATAATCCCCATCAATGACACCAACCGAGTTAATCAAGACCAAGCCCTTCTTACGAGGGTTTGAAGAACGATCATAGAGGTAGAGAACCTCAGTCGGTTGCATATAAGCCTTAACCCCTGTCGGAACCAAGACAATCTCTCCTGGCGCAATAACCGTACGCACAGCAACCTTTAAGTCGTAACCAGCCGCATGCGCTGTCTCACGCTTGGGCAATAAATTTTCATCTGTAAAACTAGAAACCAATTCAAAACCACGAATTTTCATCATCTTCTCTTTTCTATTATCATTTATTCTAGATTATTCTATCTTATTTATTCGGAAAAAGCACGAAAAAAAGAGCACACAATTCAAATCGCTTAGGGCTGCTGGATTCCTCCCCTGACCCGCTTCACGCAGAACTGTTGCTCCACTATTTATTATATCACATTCCTATTCATTTTAAAAGCAAAATTATTTTTTCCGTCTATTTCTAAAAAAATCCTGCATAATAGCTGCGCATTCATCTTCCAAAATTCCCGTTTCAACCTCCACACGATGATTGAGACGCTCATCTGTCAAGATATCGTACAAACTCCCAGCAGCGCCAAATTTCTGGTTTTTAGCCCCGTAGACCACGTTTGGAATGCGGGCGAGTCCAATCGCCCCACTACACATGACACACGGTTCAATGGTCACAAAAAGCGTGCAATCAAGCAAGCGCCAGCTCTCTTCACTCAGGTTCGCATTCTCTATAGCCATAATTTCCGCGTGCATAACCGCTCGCTGCAACTCCTCACGTGCATTATGCCCACGACCAATGATTTCTCCGCCCTTGACAATCACACAACCAATTGGAATTTCATCGTGTTCAAGAGCGATCTCAGCCTCTCTCAAGGCCTCTCTCATGAAGACTTCTTTTTCTTCAACTGTATAATTCATCCGTTTCTCTTTTCCTACTTATCGATTTTATTATTATATCATGAATCCCAACACAAAAAAAGC
>CAUSQY010000140.1:0-3111 GCA_963533645.1 uncultured Streptococcus sp.
TTTTTATGTCCAAAACCTGAAAGTACTTTTAGAAAATTTAAAATATTAAAATATTCTTAAAAGTAAAATCTATTCTGTGGGAACACAGATATAAATATAAGACTTTATTGTATAATAAAGGAAAAGTCACTTGTGAAAGGAGGAAAAAGGCTGCCGGGTGGTTAAAAACTCGGGCTCAGCAGAAAATGGGAGAGGATTGGGAGCTCTCATTAAGTTGGATACTTTCTTGTAAAACTTGTCTCTTGAGAGACAATAAAAATTTTTAAAGAAAAAGAAAGCGCTTTATTTTATGAAAAATGAAAGGACAAACATGAATTACAAATCTTTAAATCGGAAACAGCGATACGGAATTCGAAAATTTGCAGTCGGTGCAGCATCGGTAGTGATTGGTACAGTGGTATTTGGAGCAAATCCAGTCTTAGCTCAAGAGCAAGCCAATGCAGCAGGAGCCAATACAGAAACTGTCGAACCTGGTCAAGGTTTATCAGAATTGCCAAAAGAAGCGTCCTCGGGAGATCTTGCTCATTTGGATAAAGATTTGGCTGGCAAATTGGCAGCAGCTCAAGACAACGGCGTTGTGGTGGACCAAGATCATTTGAAAAAAAATGAGAGTGCAGAATCAGAAACCCCATCCTCTACGGGAACCCCTGCAGAAGAAACAAATAAGGAAGAGGAATCAGAGGATCAGGGGGCTATTCCTCGTGACTATTACTCAAGAGATTTAAAAAATGCTAATCCTGTCCTTGAAAAAGAAGATGTTGAAACCAATGCAACAAATGGTCAGAGAGTTGATTTATCAAGTGAACTAAATAAACTAAAGCAACTAAAAAATGCTACAGTTCACATGGAGTTCAAACCAGATGCATCAGCTCCACGCTTTTACAATCTCTTCTCTGTATCCAGTGACACCAAGGAAAATGAGTACTTTACTATGTCGGTCCTTGATAATACAGCTCTTATTGAAGGGCGTGGCGCTAATGGAGAGCAGTTCTATGATAAGTATACAGATGCTCCTTTGAAAGTTCGTCCTGGACAATGGAATTCAGTGACCTTTACTGTCGAACAACCAACAGCAGAGTTACCTCATGGTCGAGTTCGTCTCTATGTGAACGGTGTCTTATCTCGAACAAGCCTCAAATCTGGTAACTTTATCAAAGATATGCCAGATGTTAATCAAGCTCAACTTGGAGCAACCAAACGGGGCAATAAAACAGTTTGGTCATCAAACCTACAAGTACGAAACCTAACCGTTTACGATCGTGCTTTAAGCCCAGATGAAGTTCAAACACGGAGTCAATTATTTGAAAGAGGTGAATTGGAACAGAAACTTCCTGAGGGAGCAAAAGTCACTGAGAAAGAAGACGTCTTTGAAGGTGGTAGGAACAATCAACCAAATAAAGATGGTATCAAGAGTTATCGTATCCCAGCTCTTCTCAAGACAGATAAAGGAACGCTGATTGCAGGAACGGATGAAAGACGTTTGCACCATTCTGACTGGGGAGATATTGGGATGGTTGTTCGTCGCAGCTCAGATAATGGAAAAACATGGGGAGACCGAATTGTAATCTCAAATCCTCGTGACAATGAGCACGCTAAACATGCAGAATGGCCATCTCCAGTCAATATTGATATGGCCTTGGTGCAAGACCCTGAAACAAAGAGAATTTTTGCAATTTACGACATGTTCCTTGAAAGTAAGGCAGTATTTTCATTGCCAGGGCAAGCTCCGAAAGCTTATGAACAAGTGGGAGATAAAGTTTATCAAGTTTTATATAAGCAAGGAGAATCAGGTCGTTATACGATTCGAGAAAACGGAGAGGTTTTCGACCCTCAAAACAGAAAGACAGATTATCGTGTTGTCGTTGACCCTAAAAAACCAGCCTACAGCGATAAGGGGGATTTGTATAAAGGGAATGAGCTAATCGGGAATATTTATTTTGAGTATAGCGAGAAGAATATTTTTAGAGTTTCCAATACCAACTACCTATGGATGTCCTACAGTGATGACGATGGGAAGACTTGGTCTGCACCAAAAGATATTACACATGGGATTCGGAAAGATTGGATGCACTTCCTAGGAACTGGACCTGGTACGGGGATTGCCTTGCGTACTGGGCCTCATAAGGGAAGACTGGTGATTCCAATTTATACAACAAACAACGTTTCCTACCTAAGTGGTTCTCAATCATCTCGTGTAATTTACTCGGATGATCATGGTGAAACATGGCAAGCAGGGGAAGCAGTTAATGATAACCGTCCAGTAGGCAACCAAACCATTCACTCTTCAACCATGAATAATCCAGGCGCCCAAAATACGGAGTCAACTGTTGTTCAGTTGAATAATGGGGATCTCAAGCTCTTTATGCGTGGGTTGACTGGCGATCTTCAGGTTGCGACCAGTCATGATGGAGGAGCAACGTGGGATAAGGAAATCAAACGATATCCTCAGGTAAAAGACGTTTATGTTCAAATGTCCGCTATTCACACCATGCATGAAGGCAAGGAATACATTCTACTCAGCAATGCTGGTGGTCCTGGACGCAACAATGGTTTGGTTCACCTAGCTCGTGTTGAGGAGAATGGTGAGTTGACATGGCTGAAACACAATCCTATACAAAGTGGTAAGTTTGCTTACAACTCGCTCCAAGAACTCGGAAATGGCGAATATGGTTTGCTTTATGAGCATGCGGATGGCAATCAAAACGATTATACTTTATCCTATAAGAAATTCAACTGGGATTTCTTAAGCAAAGACAGAATTTCTCCTAAAGAAGCAAAAGTAAAATATGCTATCCAAAAATGGCCAGGTATTATAGCCATGGAGTTCGATTCGGAAGTATTGGTAAACAAGGCTCCGACCCTTCAATTGGCAAATGGCAAGACAGCAACCTTTATGACCCAGTACGATACAAAAACTCTCCTATTCACAATAGATCCAGAGGATATGGGTCAAAGAATTACAGGTCTAGCTGAGGGTGCAATTGAAAGCATGCATAATTTACCAGTTTCTTTAGCTGGCTCTAAACTAAGCGATGGTATTAATGGCAGTGAAGCTGCTATCCATGAGGTTCCAGAGTTCACAGGTGGTGTTAATGCAGAAGAAGCGGCTGT
>CAUSQY010000141.1:0-3104 GCA_963533645.1 uncultured Streptococcus sp.
TTGTCATTGCTGGAAATGTGGGAACACCAGAAGCTGTGCGTGAATTGGAAAATGCCGGTGCGGATGCTACTAAGGTTGGAATCGGTCCTGGTAAGGTTTGTATCACCAAAGTCAAGACAGGTTTTGGTACAGGTGGCTGGCAATTGGCTGCCCTACGTTGGTGTGCTAAGGCTGCGCGTAAACCGATCATTGCTGATGGTGGTATTCGTACTCATGGTGATATAGCCAAGTCTATCCGTTTCGGTGCCAGCATGGTCATGATTGGTTCCCTTTTTGCAGGACATATCGAAAGCCCAGGAAAAACGATTGAAGTTGACGGTGAACAATTCAAAGAATACTATGGTTCAGCTTCTCAATACCAAAAAGGAGCATATAAAAATGTGGAAGGTAAGCGCATCTTACTGCCTGCTAAAGGGCATTTGCAAGACACACTTACTGAGATGGAGCAGGACTTGCAAAGTGCTATTTCCTACGCAGGTGGACGCAAGGTTGCTGACCTCAAACACGTTGATTATGTTATCGTGAAAAACTCTATCTGGAACGGGGATGCTTCCCACTAATGGACGCTTAGTCCACCCATAAAAAACTTGTTATTAGAGCAAATTTCTGTTATAATAAGACAAGTTTCCACCCTTAGTGTAATGGATATCACGTAAGATTCCGGTTCTTGAGATGGGGGTTCGATTCCCTCAGGGTGGATGTAAACAGCCTAAAAAAGCCTTATTTAAAGGCTTTTTTCTTTATACTGCCCCTAAAATTGAAAATTGCCTTCTAAAAAATGCTCAATTCCCCTCTAGTCCCGTTTTAAAGTGACTCAGGGGGCTTTTTTTGATATAATAAAAGAGACTGTTATCAGTTAGAAAGAGGTTGGTATGAAAGAATTACAAACTGTACTAAAGAACCATTTTGCAATCGAATTTGCAGACAAAAATTTACTGGAGACTGCCTTTACTCATACGAGTTATGCCAATGAGCACCGCCTCTTAAAAATTTCACACAATGAGCGCTTGGAATTTTTAGGAGACGCTGTTCTGCAATTATTGATTTCAGAATATCTGTATAAAAAATATCCTAAGAAACCAGAGGGAGATTTGTCTAAACTCCGTGCTATGATTGTCCGTGAGGAGAGTTTGGCTGGTTTTGCGCGTGATTGCCAGTTTGATCAGTTTATCAAGCTAGGAAAAGGGGAAGAAAAGTCTGGTGGGCGCAATCGTGACACCATTCTTGGTGATGCTTTTGAAGCCTTTCTGGGTGCTTTGCTTTTAGACAAAGATGTGGTTAGGGTAAAAGAGTTTATCTATCAGGTCATGATTCCCAAGGTTGAAGCAGGTGACTTTGAAATGATTAAGGATTACAAGACACACCTGCAAGAGCTGCTCCAGGTCAATGGAGATGTGGATATTCGCTACCAGGTGACCTCTGAGACGGGGCCTGCCCATGACAAGGTTTTTGATGTAGAAGTTCTGGTTGAGGGCAAGAGTATCGGAAAAGGTCAAGGCCGTTCTAAAAAATTGGCTGAGCAAGAGGCCGCTAAAAATGCAGTTGAGAAAGGGCTGGATTCATGTATTTAAAGGAGATTGAGATTCAGGGATTCAAGTCCTTTGCTGACAAGACCAAGGTCGTATTTGACCAAGGCGTGACAGCTGTCGTTGGACCCAATGGTTCTGGGAAGTCAAATATCACAGAAAGTTTGCGATGGGCCTTGGGTGAGTCTAGTGTCAAGAGTCTTCGTGGTGGCAAGATGCCGGACGTTATCTTTGCTGGAACTGAAAGTCGTAAACCGCTCAATTATGCTTCTGTTGTCGTGACCTTGGATAATGAAGATGGTTTTATCAAGGATGCAGGGCAAGTCATTAAGGTAGAACGTCATATCTATCGTAGTGGCGATAGCGAGTATCGAATTGATGGCAAAAAAGTGCGCTTGCGTGATATTCATGACCTTTTCTTGGATACCGGTTTGGGACGAGATTCCTTCTCTATTATTTCCCAAGGGAAGGTTGAGGAGATTTTTAATTCCAAGCCTGAAGAACGTCGAGCTATTTTTGAAGAAGCTGCTGGAGTTTTAAAGTACAAAACTCGAAGAAAAGAAACAGAAAGCAAACTGCAACAAACTCAGGACAACCTAGACCGCTTAGAGGATATTATCTATGAGTTGGACAATCAAATCAAGCCTCTTGCCAAACAAGCCGAGAATGCTCGGAAGTTTCTAGACTTGGATGGTCAACGTAAGGCTATTTACTTGGATGTTTTGGTTGCTCAGATCAAGGAAAACAAGGCTGAACTAGAGCTGACGGAAGAAGAACTAACTCAGGTTCAGGAACTTTTGACTAGCTATTACCAAAAGCGTCAAGAGTTAGAAGAAGAAAATCAAAGTCTTAAAAAGAAACGCCAAGATCTCCAGGCTGAAATGGCCAAGGATCAAGGAAGCTTGATGGATTTGACTAGTTTGATCAGTGATTTAGAGCGAAAATTAGCCCTTTCAAAACTGGAGTCCGAGCAGGTAGCCCTCAATCAACAAGAAGCACAAGCCCGTTTGACTGCTTTGGAAGACAAGAGAAAGACTCTAAGTAAGGAGAAGGCTGAAAAAGAAGCGAACTTGGCACAGTTAGAGGAAAATCTAGCTGAAAACAACAAGGAACTCAATCGTTTAGAAGCGGAGTTGTTGGCATTTTCAGATGATCCTGACCAAATGATCGAGCTCCTACGTGAACGTTTTGTTGCGCTTTTACAAGAAGAAGCGGATGTCTCAAACCAACTGACCCGCATCGAGAATGAGTTGGAAAACAGCCGTCAGCTGTCTCAAAAACAAGCAGATCAACTTGAGAAATTGAAAGAACAGCTTGCTACAGCTAAAGAGAAGGCTAGTCAGCAAAAAGACGAGCTTGAAATCGCCAAGGAGCAGGTTCAGAAATTATTGGCAGACTACCAAGCTAGTGCCAAGGAACAAGAGGAGCAGAAAGCTTCTTTCCAAGCCCAGCAGAGCCAACTCTTTGACCGTCTGGACAGTCTCAAAAACAAGCAGGCTCGATCCCAGAGTTTGGAAAACATCCTAAGAAATCATAGTAATTTTTATGCGGGTGTTAAGAGTGTTCTTCAAGAAAAAG
>CAUSQY010000142.1:0-3080 GCA_963533645.1 uncultured Streptococcus sp.
GAAAAAAGCCCAACCAGACAAATCTTCAAAGGAAGATTTTTTTTTAAAACTTTTGGTTGACAAATGTAAATCTTAGAGGTAAAATAGGATTATAAGATTTACAAATGTAGATTTAGAAAGGAGAGGTCATGCAAATTTCCAATGCGGAATGGCGCATCATGAAGATTATCTGGATGGAAGGCAAGCAGACCAGCACGGATTTGATCGCCGTCTTGTCCGAGCGCTTTGACTGGTCGAAGTCGACGGTCAAGACTCTCTTGACCCGCTTGGTGGAGAAAGGATGTTTGACTAGAGAAAAATCAGGCAAAGCCTTTGTTTACTCGGCTTTGTTGAAGCAGGACCAGAGTTTAGACTTGGTCGTTGAGGATGTGAAAGACAAGGTTTGCTCCAAAAGGATTGTCCAGGTGCTTGAAAACTTGATTCAGGCGAGTGACTTTACGCTTGCAGATCTTAATCAGCTGCAGCAGGTCCTGGAAGAAAAGAAAGCAGAGGCTGTCGAAACAGTCCCTTGCAATTGTATGTAATAGAAAGAAGGAAATTCCATGTTTGGATTGTTGATTAGTATTGTTTGTTTACTTGTGGTTGCTTTTATTGCTTGGTGGTTCTTTGCAGAGCATGAAAAGGTAAGCGGCCACGCTCGTCAGAAATCAGGTTATCAAGAAATTGAAGTCGAAGTCATGGGGGGCTATTCGCCTGAAACCATTGTCCTGAAAAAGAATGTTCCAGCCCGGATCATCTTTAATCGCAAGGATCCATCTTCATGTCTGGCTCAAGTGATCTTTCCAGATTTTGGCGTTCATGAAGATTTGCCTTTAGGTGAAAAACATGTCATTGAAATTACGCCAGAAAAAGCGGGCGAATATGGGTATTCATGTGGAATGAACATGATGCATGGTCACATGATTGTGGAATAAAGGAGTAGGTATGGTAGAAAAACAAAAAGCAGTTGTGGAAAACGGAGTGCAAAAGATCCGTATTACAGCAGAAAAGGGCTATAGTCCCAAAGAATTTCAACTTCAAAAAGGGATCCCTGCTGAAATCACCTTCCATCGGGTCAATCCTTCCGGCTGTTACAAGGAAATTTTGTTTGAAGATCAGGGGATTTTAGAGCCTTTGGAAGTCGGTGTGGATAAGGTGATATCCTTTACCCCGACAGAAACAGGGGACTTCGAGTTTTCATGTGGAATGAAGATGCAAAAGGGTTCCTACACGGTTGTGGAAAAACGCCGTCGTGTCTTAAGTTTACGGGATCGCTTTTGGATTACTAGTATCTTTACCCTTCCTTTATTGATCTTGATGATCGGGATGATGGCAGGATTTGTATCCCATCCAGTCAGTCGCTGGGGGACTTTTCTAGCGACAACGCCGATCATGTTGGTAGCAGGAGTTCCTTTTATCAAGAGTGCCTGGGCCTCATTTAAGAAGCACCATTCCAATATGGATACCTTGGTAGCTCTTGGAACCCTGGTAGCCTATGTCTATAGTGTATTTGCCCTTTTTACTGGTCAGCCAGTATACTTTGAGGCTGCGGGTTTTATCATCTTCTTTATCCTCTTAGGGCAAATCTTTGAAGAACGGATGCGTAACAATGCCTCCGAGGCTGTGGAAAAGTTGTTGGATTTGCAGGCAAAAACGGCTCAAGTTCTCCGTGATGGGAACTATGTCGAGGTGGCGGCAGAAGATATCCAAATTGATGACTTGATTCGGGTCCGTCCTGGGGAAAAGATTGCGGTTGATGGGACGATTGTAGAAGGAAGTACGACCATTGATGAGTCGATGGTGACAGGTGAAAGCTTGCCTGTGGAAAAATCAGTTGGTGATGCAGTTATCGGCTCCACTATCAACAGCAATGGGACCATTCTCTTTAAGGCTGAAAAAGTCGGTAGTGAGACCCTCTTATCTCAAATTGTGGACTTTGTCAAAATGGCCCAATCCAGTCGTGCTCCTATTCAAGATTTGACGGATAAGATTTCAGGTATCTTTGTTCCAGTGGTGACGATTTTGGCCATTGCGACTTTCTGGGTTTGGTCCGTGCTTCTGGGCGCGTCGCTTCAAGAGGCCATGCTCTATGCAGTCTCTGTCCTCATTATTGCCTGTCCTTGTGCCCTTGGTTTAGCAACCCCAACAGCCCTGATGGTCGGAACCGGCCGTAGTGCCAAGATGGGGGTTCTGATTAAAAATGGAACGGTTCTTCAAGAAGTGCAAAAGATTCAAACCGTTGTGTTTGATAAGACAGGGACTATTACCATTGGCCAACCACTTGTAACCGATGTTGTAGGAGATGAAGCGCGTGTCTTGACACTGGCTGCTAGTCTTGAAACTTTTTCAGAACATCCACTAGCCCAAGCGGTGTTATCCCAAGCAGAAGAAAAAGGTTTGGTGTTATCCCCTGTGGAAAACTTCCAAGCGATTGAAGGAAAAGGGGTCCAAGGTCAGATCGACCAGCAGTTGGTGACCTTGGGAAATGGCAAACTTCATGACGGGACAGCGATGGATCCGGAGCTTGAAAAACGGATGGTAGAGTTGCAAGAGCAGGCCAAAACAGTGATCAGTTTGTCTGTGGATGGGCAAGTGATTGGCTTGATTGCCATTCAAGATGCTCCGAAGGCCAGCTCAAAAGAAGCGATCAAAAAGCTCAAAGAACGGGGCTTGAAAACGGTCATGTTAACGGGGGATAATGAACGGGTGGCCCAAGCTATTGCTAAGCAAGTGGGAATTGACACCGTCATTGCTGATGTCCTTCCTCAAGAAAAAGCTAGCGCCATCCAAAAACTGCAAGAATCTAGCAAGGTCGCCTTTGTTGGAGATGGGATCAATGATGCTCCAGCTCTCTCGATCGCGGATGTGGGGATCGCTATGGGATCTGGAACGGATATTGCGATCGAGTCCGGTGGCATCGTGCTCACGCAAAATGATTTACTTGGCGTTGTGCGCGCCTTTGACATGAGTCAAAAGACCTTCCGCAGGATCTTACTCAATCTCTTCTGGGCCTCTATCTACAATATCCTTGGGATTCCAATTGCTGCTGGAGTCTTTGTAGGACTGGGATTGACCCTCAATCCAGAACTAGCAGGTCTTGC
>CAUSQY010000143.1:0-3067 GCA_963533645.1 uncultured Streptococcus sp.
GACGGAGTTATCGGATTTGGAATTCTCATTTACTTCATCGTGATGATTATCGGATTTATATCTGGAGGTCGTGGTGGTGGTTCACATGGCGATGATTCTGGCGGTGGCTGGTGGGGTAGTGACTCATCAGATTCAGGATCTTCTTGGTCTGACTCAGGCTCCGACTCATCTGGAGGCTGGGACGGCGGTGGCTTTGATGGCGGTGGTTCGTCTGATGACTGGTGAGTGATCATATATTGCTCAAACCGATTTCTCCATACAGTAAGGTGATTCCTTTGCAACAGTTCACTCCTTAATTAAAAATAAAAACAAAGTTTGGGAAATTGATTTAAAATCTGAGTATTTTCTCAGAAAAGTTGATAAAAGAAAGTGTTAAGGTTTTGATATGAAACAAAATAAAGTAATTCTCTCAATAGTGGCTATTTTCTTTGGACTACTAGTTCTGGGAAGTTGTTCCGCAGTGACGACCTATAATGGTCTGGTTGGTGAACAGACTAAGGTGGAGCAGGCTCAGGCCGATGTCTCGACAGCCCTCCAACGTCGTTCGGACTTGATTGGTAACTTGGTGGAGTCCGTTAAAGGACAAATGAATCATGAAACCGAAGTCTTTACCAAGATTGCTGATGCTAGAGCTAAAATCGGTAGTAGCTCTGTGACATCGGAAGAAAACCAAAAGGCTCAGGGAGAATTGAGCTCAGCTCTTTCCCGCTTGATTTCCTTGACGGAGAATTATCCAGAACTCAAGAGTAATCAAAATGTTGAGCAACTAATGGTCGAACTTTCAGGCAGTGAAAATCGTATCTTTGTAGCACGCAAGGACTATAATAAAGTCGCAGCTGAGTACAATCAAAAGTTGAGAAGTTTTCCAACCGTGCTTTTTGCGAATATGATGAACTTTAAAGAAGCTGAAACCTTTAAAGAAACAGAAGAAGCCAAGACAGTTCCTAAGGTCGATTTTGGAACATCTTCATCCAGTCAATAAAGTGAATCAGCCTATGAATAAAGGAATTTCTCTAGTATGACTAGTGATTTCAAACTCAAACCTGGAAAGCTTTTTCCAGGTTTTTTTGGTATAATAAAAGGGAAGAGACAGTGACTCAAATGGAGGTTTGCTATGGAGAAAACAAAAGCCTTTCTTGAAGCGCACTACAAGAGATATATCCTTACGATTTGCCTTCTCTGGTTCCTCATGTTTTTTCTTCCTTGGGATTGGCAAATAGGAGGAGTTTCAGTATATTATTTCGTTATGAGAAAACTCTTTGTGGTTTTTGGTGTTTTATCTATCCTATACTCCGTGCTGATTAAAAAATTCAGTCTTCTTATCTTTGGCATCATCTTTTGCTTGGCCTTCTGGATCAATCTCTTTTGGTATTTTGGGATATTGCCTGTATTCTTGGGAAATTAAACATTAAAAAATGAAGGACTAGACTAGCTTCTAGTCCTTTTTTCTTTCTTGTTAAAATAGTTGGAGATATGAAAATAATTTTGTTGACGGGCTGTCTGTATGATATAATAAGTCCCGTAAAAAGAAGATTAAGGGATTTGAAATATGGCGAAAAAAGTAAAAGATTATTATGACTTGGCTTATGCTAGTGATTTGAGTCGACGGTTGAAAGAAGCGTCCCCTGCATTTGATGAGCGAAAGTTTAGGTTGTTGGTAGAAAAAGACTTGGAAGAGTTGGAGTTTAGCCAGCGTCAAGAACTCTTGGCTAAAAGTATCAAAGATTGTCTTCCCCTATCTTATGAGGACTCTCTCAAGGTTTTTGAGAAAATTTTGGGTCCTGAGTTAGAGGGTGGTTTAGGTATGTTCTCAGAAGGATATTGGCTTTGGCCAATCGGAAAATATGTAGAGCTATATGGGGACAAGGAATTTGAATTGAGCGCGGCCTTTAGTAAGGAACTAACCAAGCGATTTACTGGAGAATTTTCTATGAGACCTTTACTGGCTCGCTATCCTAAGGCTACAATGGCTTTGCTGTTAGAATGGAGTCAGGATGAAAATTTGCGCGTTCGCAGACTTGCCAGCGAATGCATGCGTATCCGTCTGCCTTGGGCTAAGAGACAAACCGTGGTATTGGATTATTTTGAGGATTTTACCACTATTCTGACCAATCTAAAGGATGATAGAGACAAGTCCATTCAAAAAAGTGTAGCCAATAATCTAAATGATTTGTACAAGGAAGATCCTGATAAGTTTGAAAGGATTCTTCAAACTTGGCAAAAGGAGGAGCTGAGTCCAAGTTGTGCTTGGATCATCAAGCATGCCTCACGAACAAAAAACAAAAAAATAGCAACAGAAGATTTATGTAAAAAAAGCTGAATTTTGACTGGTCTTTTCCGTTGTAAATTAAGGATTCTTTCTTGAAAAATAATAGTAAATATGCTAAAATGAAAAGAACATTCTAAAATATTCAGAATAAAAAGTAAGGAAAATCATGGCTAATATTTTAAAAACGATTATTGAAAATGATAAAGGAGAACTTCGTCGTCTGGAAAAGATGGCTGATAAGGTTCTTAACTATGAGAGCCAAATGGCTGCGATGTCAGACGAAGAACTAAAAGCAAAGACTGACGAATTTAAAGAACGATACAACAAGGGTGAATCACTTGATTCATTGCTATATGAAGCATTTGCGGTAGTTCGTGAAGCTGCAAAACGTGTCCTTGGGCTTTTCCCTTATAAGGTTCAGGTCATGGGTGGGATTGTTCTTCACCATGGTGACGTTCCAGAGATGCGTACCGGTGAAGGGAAAACCTTGACAGCGACCATGCCAGTGTACCTCAATGCCCTTGCAGGTAAAGGGGTTCACGTAGTTACAGTCAACGAATACCTAACAGAACGTGACGCGACTGAAATGGGTGAATTGTACTCATGGCTCGGTTTGTCAGTAGGGATCAACTTGGCAGCTAAATCTCCAATGGAGAAAAAAGAGGCTTACCTTTGTGATATTACCTACTCAACCAACTCAGAGATTGGTTTCGACTACCTTCGTGATAACATGGTCGTTCGTGCAGAAAACATGGTGCAACGTCCACTCAATTATGCCTTGGTCGATGAGGTTGACTC
>CAUSQY010000144.1:0-3065 GCA_963533645.1 uncultured Streptococcus sp.
ATTTGATGCGGGATGGTAAAGAATAATTGAAGAAGATTCTTTTATCAATAGTTTAGTAAGCTTGTTAGTTTATAGAGGTCAGGGGTATTTCTGCCCTCTGTTTTAGAATAAGGAATGCACTATGAAAAAATTATTTATACTCATATCCAACCTGCTTGCTAGTTTGTTCTTTGTTTGGGTATTTACCATTTGGACTGATACATATGTCTCCCATTATTACCCCAACGTTGTTGTACGTGATTCTTCCCCTGAAACAACTTTTCAGCATGTTGCTACACGCTTGGAAAAACTAGCAGAAGAAACGGATAGCTTTATTGCGATTCAACACCAAGATCCTAACTCAGAAGGTACTACAGTTTTTTCTTATACGACCTTTGGGAACGGAAAGTTGCCTGATGGGCTTCAGGAAAAAAAACTAGAAGATGCTCAAAGTAGTAGTGTTGAAACAAACTATTTTGTATTCGATGGACACCTAGATATTCACTTGCTAAGGGAGGAGCTAAGTCAACTTGGCTTGACTAACATGCACCTGACAATTCCATCTAAACTATCTACGTTAATGGCTATCTTTAGTAACGGATTTCAGTTAATCAGTCTATTGATTTTCATCTTAACCTTTGGAGCACTGACTTTAATTAGTCAAATTAGCCAATTACGGTCGTCGGGCATTCGCCTCATTTCAGGAGAGAAACGGTGGTCCATTTTCCTTAGACCAGTTGGTGAGGATTTGAAAGGGATAGCTGTTGGTTTCAGTTTAGCTGGCGTGCTCGCCATTCTTATGCAAAAAATTCTGTCGCTTCCAACGCAATCCCTAATGACCATAGGAGAAGGCTTGCTCAGTTATAATCTCATCTTGTTGTCGATCTCCCTGTTTTTCGCTCAACTCTTCGCAGTTGGGATAAAAAAGATACACCTGATGCAGATTATAAAAGGGCAAGTGCCTGTCAGAGGAATCATTAGTTTGATTTTAATCGGTCAACTATTAGCGATTATTATTGTAACGCTGGGAATAGGGAGTAGCTTAAAGTATTCCCAAGCCTGGCAACAGCATCGGATTGGACAAGAGGCTTGGAGCCAGGAAAGGCAACTGATTACCCTATCAATCAGCCGTGAAGGAACGAGTCCTGGTTTTGATGAACAAGCTCAAAGGAAACTCAGAACTTGGTATCAATTGATGGATCTGGCTGTTTCAGAACAAAAGGCTTTCTTATCTAGACACCAGTTAATTGACCGTACTTTGCAAAATGGCATGGCTTCCTCCAAAAACTTGATAACCTCTACAGAATGGCACGATTACAACCCGAATGGCAATGTCCTTATCGTCACACCGCAATACTTGGAGCGTCAAAACATTCCTGTAGATACAACTATTGAGCAAAAGATGAATCACCTTGATGTAGGGGAGTTTGTCTTATTGCTGCCTGAACACCTCCGTTCAGAGGAAGAACATTATAAATCTGTTTTTGAAGACGACTTAACCAGTCGCATATCTAGTCAAGATGAACGACAGCAAATGACTGCTACGGTAGGTTATTTGGAATCAGGTCAGGATCGTTTTGTGTATAATACGACCCCTATTTCTTACCAGCAGTTTTTGAAAGATCCAATCATCATTGTTATAACACCCCAATCAACTGGTCCACAGTCCGTTTTGTTTTGGGTAGACGCAGTACAGAACTACGTTCTCTTTAATCAATTGTCTGATGCCCAGGAGCTTATCCAGAGACAAGGCATTGAAAATTGGGTCTCAGAAATGCAAACAGGTTACCACAACTACATCACATTATTGGATAATATCCAGAGGGAACGTTGGGTAATGCTAGCAGGAGCTGTGCTTGGGATTGCAACTTCAATCTTGTTGTTTAACACTATGAATAGGCTCTACTTTGAAGAATTTAGACGTGCCATTTTTATCAAACGCATTGCAGGTCTCAGGTTCTTAGAAATCCATCGCACTTATCTCTTTGCTCAACTGGGTGTGTTTTTACTGGGATTTGTTGCGAGTGTATTTCTTATGGTAGAGATAGTAGTTGCTTTCTTAGTCTCGTTACTCTTTACTGGTCTATCTCTTTTACAGTTACATGTCCAAATGCAGAAAGAAAACAAGATGTCCATGCTTGTTTTGAAGGGAGGTTAATATGATTGAACTTAAACAGGTGAGTAAATCTTTTGGAGAACGAGAGTTATTTTCGAATCTTTCAATGACATTTGAGGCTGGAAAAGTCTATGCCTTAATTGGTTCAAGTGGTAGCGGAAAAACAACCTTGATGAACATGATTGGGAAATTAGAATCTTATGATGGGACGATTTTTTACCGAGGTAAAGACTTGGCCAATTATAAATCGAGTGATTTTTTCCGTCACGAATTGGGCTACCTCTTCCAGAACTTTGGCTTAATTGAAAACCAAAGTATTGAAGAAAACCTTAAGCTAGGTCTCATTGGTCAAAAGTTGAGTCGGTCGGAACAGCGGTTGAGGCAGAAGCAGGCTTTAGAACAGGTCGGCCTGGCTTATCTTGACCTAGATAAGCGCATCTTTGAGTTATCGGGCGGAGAATCGCAACGGGTTGCCTTGGCAAAAGTTATCTTAAAGAATCCACCCTTTATTCTGGCAGATGAGCCAACAGCTTCAATAGACCCAGCAACCTCTCAGTTGATTATGGAGATTTTGCTATCTCTTCGAGATGATAATAGGCTAATCATTATCGCAACACATAATCCGGCAATTTGGGAGATGGCTGATGAAGTGTTCACGATGGATCGTCTGAAATAAAAATCCTTGTTTTTAATTGCACGATGAGTTACTGAAATATTATCATGAATCAATAATTGGAGTTAATTTAGAATTGTACTTTATTAATATTGAGGTAACTTTTTCTTGATAAAGGAAGAAATAGTGGAGAGGAAGTTAGATTGAAAAAATTCGACAATTATATTATTGAGAAGCCTTGCGATTCTAATTCAGATAAACTGCAAAAAATCTTAATAATTGAAAGTTTGGTAGATGATATTTTGCAATTTTCTCTCAGAATCAATAATAGTGTAGGAGAGATTTTCCTCCTACAAC
>CAUSQY010000145.1:0-3048 GCA_963533645.1 uncultured Streptococcus sp.
CGACCATATTCAAGAACATAGATACGCTCAGTGACTTCCATAACCAAATTCATGTCGTGTTCGATGAGCATGATGGTAATTTTAAATTCATCTTTGATACGACGGATCAATTCTGTCAATTCAGCTGTTTCTTGAGGATTCATCCCAGCTGCAGGTTCATCCAAAAAGAGGATTTTAGGTTCTGTTGCCAGAGCACGAACGATTTCTAATCGACGTTGTTGGCCATAGGCTAGATTCTTCGCAAGAGTATCTGCGTCACCATCCAAATCAAAGATCTTCAGCAAGTCCAAAGCTTTGCTTTTTAATTCTTCCTCATTCTTATAAAAAGCTGGTAGACGTAGAAAGCTTGCAAGGACATGTTGTTTATGATGATTGCTAAAGGCAATCAAAACATTTTCCAAAACTGTCAAGTCCTTGAACAAACGAATATTTTGGAAAGTACGACTGAGTCCAAGTGAAGCAATCTTATAGGGAGTTTTCCCATTTAGGAGGTGACCATCTAGTGTCACAGTACCTTCGCTTGGTTCATAAACACCAGTCAAGAGATTGAAAAGGGTTGTTTTACCAGCCCCGTTTGGTCCAATCAGACCAACCAATTCTCCCTCGTTCAATTCAAGAGTGACATCTCCAACAGCTGTTAGACCGCCAAAATGTTTGGTTAACTGTTTAACTTCAAGTAATGCCATTAGTTTTGTCCCTCCTTCTTCGATTTTTTAAAGAAACGTGATAGACTCAATTCCCATGTCCCAAGAAGTCCACCTGGTCTGAAAATCATCACCAATACAAGAGCCAAGGCGTAGATGATCATACGTACGCTAGCTACATCTTGAAGGAGCATATTTAAAATTCCTAAAACAATCGCTGAAACGATGGTACCAGTAATAGATCCAAGTCCACCAAATACAACGATAATCAACACATTGATGGAATTAATAAAGGTGTAATCTTTTGGCACAACAGATCCGATAAAACCAGCCTGAAGTGAACCAGCAATACTTGCTGTAATGGCACCAAAGACAAAAGCGATAATCTTGATCTTTGTAGTGTTTACTCCAACGGATTCAGCAGCAATCTCATCCTCACGAACAGATAGAGTAGAGCGTCCAATTGGACTACGTAAGAAGTTTAGAGTTGCAATAGTTGTGATCACCACAAATAGATAAACCATTTGCCAGTTGGTAAAGTTTGGTATACCCAAGATACCAGCAGCACCGTTGGTCAAACTTCCACCATTAATGATAAAGATACGAATGATTTCTGAAACACCTAGTGTCGCAACAGCCAGGTAGTCACCCTTCAAACGAAGTGTCGGAATTCCAACGAGCAAAGCGACTGCACCAGAAATCAAGGCGCCCAAGACCATTGCTCCAAAGAAGGCACCATAGGTTGGTGATTTTGAACCAATAATCGCTGCTGCATAAGCCCCAATCGCCATAAAACCTGCATGACCAAGTGAGAATTGTCCTGAAAAACCAACGATTAAGTTCAAGCCTACTGCAAGGATGATATTAATCCCAATTTGTTCTAAAATTTGGACATGGAATAGATTGAGAACACCAGCAGAAACCAGTACACTAATCAATCCATAACCCGCTAACAGAAGGAATAACCAGAGAATATTTACTTTAAGATTTGTCTTCATTGTTTACACCTTCTCTTTCACATTCTTACCAAGGATACCTGCAGGCCGAACAATCAGAATCAAAAGCAAGATACCATATACGATAGCATCACGGAAATCAGACATACCGAAGGCAGTAGCAAATGTTTCCAACAAACCAATCACAAATCCCCCTAGAGCTGCACCAGGAATAATTCCGATACCACCGAGTACGGCCGCAACGAATGATTTTAGACCTGGAGTCACACCCATCAAAGGTTCCAGAGAGTTGTAGTAAAGGGCAATGAGGACACCTGCTGCACCAGCAAGAGCTGAACCCAAAGCAAAGGTAAAGCTGATTGTGCGATTTACATTAATTCCCATCAATTGAGCTGCGTCACTATCAACTGATACCGCACGCATGGCTTTCCCCATTTTTGTTTTTTGGACGATCAATTGCAATAAAACCATCAAGAGTACAGAAACTGCTAAAATCATCAATTGAACATTTGTCAAGCTAATTGGTCCCAAGTCAAAGCGGACTGTTTCAATTGCTTGAGGGAAGGCACGAGTATTGGCGCCTACTAGATAAACCATTCCGTATTCCAGTAGGAAAGAGACTCCGATGGCAGTAATCAATACAGCAATACGTGTAGAGTGTCGCAAAGGACGGTAGGCAAGAAACTCAATCACAACACCAAGTAGTGCAGTTCCAGCCATTGAAATAATTAAAGCTAAAAAGAAATCCATTTGGAAAGAATTAATCAAAAAGTAACCAATAAAGGCACCCATCATGTAAATATCGCCATGGGCGAAGTTGATGAGTTTGATAATTCCATAAACCATGGTATAACCCAGAGCTAAAAGTGCATAAACACTACCCAGAATTAGACCATTCACAAGTTGTTGGAGCATAGCATTCACTCTTTTCTATCGTAATTTTTTAGAAAATTTCATTATTTTCACAAGTTCATAAACACCGAAACAGGGAGTGAGTCAAAGGCTCATTCCCCATTTCAATTACTATTCTAATGTTATGGTTTTACAACTTCTGCTTCTTCAACTTTACCATTGTTCATGGTCATCATGTAAGCAGTTTTCACTGTATTGTGGTCAGCATCAAAGCTTGTTTGACCAGTTACACCATCAAAATCTTTGGTTTTAGCAAGGTTGTCCTTGATTTCACCTGAGTTTTTAGCACCTTTTGCAGCATTTGCTACTAGGTAAACTGAGTCATAGGCTAAAGCTGAGAATGTTGAAGGCTCTTCGTTGTATTTAGCACGGTATGCTTCAAGGAAAGCTTTAGCTTTTGCAGAAACATCAACGGTAGTTGAGAATCCAGAGATGAAGTAAATGTTTGATGCTCTTTCAGCAGTTGCTTGTTGAACAAATTCTTCACCGTTAAATCCATCACCACCAACGATTGGTTTATCAATTCCCATACCACG
>CAUSQY010000146.1:0-3039 GCA_963533645.1 uncultured Streptococcus sp.
CTCTTCCTCGTCCAAGTGCAGAAGGCTTGGGAACCTTGGTAGATTATCCAGAAGGATTGCGTAAGTATGAAGGCTATCTTGTTTCAACTGGAACTCCTCTTGAGGGAATGAAGGTTGCCTTGGACACAGCAAACGGTGCGGCGTCTACAAGTGCCCGTCAAATCTTTGCAGACCTTGGCGCTCAATTAACTGTTATCGGGGAAACACCAGATGGTCTTAACATCAACCTTAATGTTGGTTCAACTCACCCAGAAGCTCTTCAAGATGTGGTCAAAGAAAGCGGCTCAGCTATTGGTTTGGCCTTTGACGGAGACAGTGACCGTTTGATTGCTGTTGATGAAAATGGCGACATCGTTGATGGTGACAAGATTATGTACATCATCGGAAAATATCTTTCTGAAAAAGGACAATTGGCGCAAAATACAATTGTGACAACTGTTATGTCCAACCTTGGCTTCCACAAGGCCTTGGACCGTGAAGGCATTAACAAGGCAGTCACTGCAGTTGGCGACCGCTATGTTGTGGAAGAAATGAGAAAATCAGGCTACAACCTCGGTGGTGAACAGTCTGGTCACGTCATCTTGATGGATTACAATACAACTGGTGATGGTCAATTATCAGCTGTCCAATTGACAAAAATCATGAAGGAAACTGGTAAGAGCTTGTCAGAGTTGGCAGCAGAAGTAACCATCTATCCACAAAAATTAGTCAATATCCGAGTGGAAAATGCCATGAAGGAAAAGGCTATGGAAGTGCCAGCTATCAAGGATATCATCGAGAAGATGGAAGCAGAAATGGCAGGGAATGGCCGTATCCTTGTTCGCCCAAGTGGAACAGAGCCCCTCTTGCGTGTTATGGCAGAAGCGCCTACAACAGAAGAAGTGGACTACTATGTTGATACCATCGCAGATGTAGTTCGAGCTGAAATCGGGATTGACTAAATCCTAGAAAACTAGATGAAAATAAAAAATTATGGTACAATAGCTTATAATATTGTAGCCAAGGGAGAAAGACATGAATCTTAAACGTGAACAAGAATTTGTTAGTCAGTATCATTTTGATGCGCGTAATTTTGAATGGGAAAATGAAAATGGAGCTCCTGAAACTAAGGTGGATGTGAACTTCCAATTGATCCAACATGACCAAGAAAATCAAGTGACTTCCTTGATTGTCATCTTGACCTTTATGATTGTATTTGATAAGTTTGTCATCAGTGGAACCATTTCACAGGTAAACCACATCGATGGCCGTATTGTCAATGAACCAAGTGAATTGAGCCAAGAAGAAGTGGAAACTTTGGCTCGTCCATGTTTGAACATGCTCAACCGTTTGACTTACGAAGTAACTGAAATTGCATTAGACTTACCAGGAATCAATTTGGAGTTCTAATATGAAACTAGCTGTTATCACAGATTCTTCTGCCTATCTCAGTGCAGAGACCTTGCAAAGAGAAGATTTGTATGTCTTGGATATTCCTGTCAATATTGATGGTGAGGAGTATGTCGAAGGTATCAATCTGACTGCTGAGGAATTTTACCAAAAAATGGCTCAGGCTTCTGAATTGCCTAAGACCAGTCAACCAAGTATTGCCAAGTTAGATGAAATCTTAACTTCGCTCAAAGAACAAGGTTATACCCATGCTTTGGGGCTTTTCCTATCTTCTGGAATTTCAGGTTTTTACCAAAATATCCAGTATATGATAGAAGAATATGAGGGCTTAACCATTGCCTTCCCAGACACTTTGATTACAAGTGCTCCTCTCGGTATCATGGTTGAAAGTGTCTTTAATTGGCGAGACCAGGGCGATGATTTTGCCATTATTCAGGATAAGCTAGCTATTCAGATTAGTCACACATCTGCTTTCATCATGGTGGATGACTTGGACCACTTGGTGAAAGGTGGACGCCTTTCAAATGGAGCTGCTATTTTGGGCAATCTGCTAAGCATTAAGCCAATTCTTTATTTCAATGACCAAGGTGTGATTGAAGTGTACGAAAAAGTTCGTACTGAAAAGAAAGCAACCAAGCGCTTAATTGAAATTATCAAGGAAACAACGGCTTCAGGCCAATATCGGGTCATTGTCATTCACGGAAATGCTCCTGAAAAGGCTGAGGAATTGCGTCAGCACTTGCTTGAATCTGGAGTGGGTACGGATATTTCACTAGCTACATTTGGTAGTGTCATTGGGACACACCTAGGATCAGGAAGCATTGCTCTGGGTTATATTCCAGTGATTTAGTTGGCACTTCTAGACTAGTTAAGATGCCTTGTATCTTAGCAATTGAACACGGACTACCTGCCTCTTGAAAAAAGATGCCTGTCTTGCCTTTCATGGAAAGTCAGCGCCATTCCCTATTTTTCATGGGCAGCTAACGTCCTTTGTATCTTAGACAGGAGTAGAGATGAGTATTCGAGTAATTATTGCTGGTTTTAAGGGAAAGATGGGCCAAGCTGCTTGTCAGATGGTCTTGGCTGATCCAGACTTGGACTTGGTAGCAGTTTTGGATCCTTTTGAGTCTGAGTCAGAATGGCAGGGAATTCCTGTTTTCAAGGATAAGGCTGATTTGATTGGTTTTGAAGCAGATGTCTGGGTAGATTTTACTACTCCAACTGTTGCCTACGAAAATACACGTTTTGCTCTTGAAAATGGCTTTGCTCCAGTAGTTGGAACAACAGGTTTCTCAAGTGAAGAAATTGCAGAGCTAAAAGAATTTTCTCGTGCCCAAGATTTGGGTGGTTTGATAGCTCCAAATTTCGCCTTGGGTGCTGTTTTACTCATGCAATTTGCAAGGCAGGCTGCTAAATATTTCCCAAATGTGGAGATTATCGAGCTCCATCATGACAAGAAAAAGGATGCTCCGAGTGGAACTGCTATTAAAACAGCTGAGTTAATGGCAGAAGTTCGAGAGTCTACTCAGCAAGGTGCGCCTGATGAGGAAGAATTGATTGCAGGTGCCCGTGGTGCTGATTTTGATGGCATGCGTATCCACTCAGTTCGTTTGCCAGGCTTGGTAGCTCATCAGGAAGTCATCTTTGGCA
>CAUSQY010000147.1:0-2948 GCA_963533645.1 uncultured Streptococcus sp.
ACGGGAAAACAACTGACTTTTCAACTGTCGGTGTTAAGGCGATTGACGACCAAACGGTTCAGTACACTTTGACACGTCCAGAATCTTATTGGAATTCTAAAACAACTTCAACCATTCTCTTCCCTGTCAATGCAGATTTCCTAAAATCAAAAGGGGATGATTTTGGTAAGGTAGACCCTTCTAGTATTTTGTACAATGGACCTTTCTTGATGAAATCGTTTGTTTCAAAATCTGTTATCGAATTCAAGAAAAATCCCAACTACTGGGATGAAAAAAATGTCTTTGTGGATGATGTGAAATTGGCCTATTATGATGGTAGTGACCAAGATGCACTAGCACGTAACTTTGTAGAAGGAGTCTATAGCTACGCGCGTCTCTATCCAAATAGCTCAAGCTTTGAAGGCATTAAAGAGAAGAACAAGGATAACATCATCTATAGTATGCAAAATGCAACTTCTTATTACTTGAACTTCAACTTGGACAGAAAATCTTATAACTTCACTTCTAAGTCCTCTGATATCGAAAAGAAATCAACCCAAGAAGCAGTTCTTAATAAAAACTTCCGTCAAGCCTTCAACTATGCTTATAATCGTACAGCCTATGGAGCACAATCTCAAGGGGAGGACGGAGCAACGAAGATTATTCGTAACTTGGTTGTACCTCCTACATTTGTAAGCATCAACGGAAAAGACTTTGGCGATGTTGTTTCAGAAAAGATGGTCAACTATGGCCAAGAATGGCAAGGAATCAACTTTGCAGATGCGCAAGATCCATACTACAATCCTGACAAGGCTAAAGCTAAATTTGCAGAAGCTAAGAAAGAATTGGAAGCTAAGGGTGTGCAATTCCCAATCCACTTGGATGTATCTGTAGACCAATCAGCTAAAAAAGGTGTACTTGAAGCGAGCTCTTTGAAACAATCCATCGAATCTGTTCTAGGAGCTGAGAATGTGGTTATCGATATCCAACAGCTATCAACAGATGACTTTGACAACTCTAGCTACCTAGCTCAAACTGCAGCTCAAAAAGACTTTGATATCTATAATGGCGGTTGGAGTGCGGACTACTTGGATCCATCAAGTTATCTTGATATCTTAAATGTCAATAACGGTGGTATGTTGCAAAACATTGGTCTAGAACCAGGTGAGGTCAATGACAAGGCTAAGGCAGTTGGTCTGGATACTTACACTCAAATGTTAGAAGAAGCGAACAAGGAGCAAGAACCAGCAAAACGTTATGAAAAATATGCTGAAATTCAAGCTTGGCTCGTTGATAGCGCCCTTGCTATTCCAAACGTTTCTCAGGGTGGAACACCGACCTTGAGAAAGACAGTTCCATTCTCATCACCATTCTCACAAGCTGGAAATAAGGGTGTAGAATCATACAAGTATCTCAAGTTGCAAGATAAGACTGTAACGGCTGATGAGTATGAAAAAGCTAAAGAAAAATGGCTGAAAGAAAAAGAAGAATCCAATAAAAAAGCCCAAGAAGAATTGGCAAAACACGTTAAATAACCAGTCTATTCAACAGGAAAAACGATAGTTTCTAAAGGAACTATCGTTTTTATATAGTTTGAAACTATAACTAGCTCTTGAAAACAAGAAAATGAGTTATTGAAAATAAGTGGTACAATAGTTACTATAGATTTGGAGGTATTGTATGAGCAAAGAACTACACATCAACACAATTTTGGCCCAGGCTGGGATCAAGTCAGATGAGGCTACAGGTGCCTTGGTAACGCCGCTTCATTTTTCAACCACTTATCAGCATCCGGAGTTCGGTCAGTCTACGGGATTTGACTATACTCGGACTAAAAACCCAACTCGCAGTAAGGCGGAGGAGGTCTTGGCGGCAATCGAATCAGCAGACTATGCCTTAGCGACAAGCTCAGGTATGGCTGCGATTGTACTGGCCTTTAGTGTCTTTCCAGTAGGAAGTAAAGTCTTGGCTGTTCGTGATCTGTATGGGGGTTCTTTCCGTTGGTTCAACCAAGTGGAGCAAGAAGGCCGTTTCCATTTTACCTATGCCAATACAGAAGAAGAGTTGATTGCTGAGTTAGAGAAAGATGTGGATGTTCTCTATATTGAAACACCGACCAATCCCTTGATGTTGGAATTTGATATTGCCAAACTAGCCAAACTAGCTCATGCCAAGGGTTCCAAGGTAGTGGTAGACAATACCTTCTACAGTCCGATTTATCAACGTCCGATCGAAGATGGTGCGGATATCGTTCTTCATTCAGCCACCAAGTATCTAGCAGGGCACAATGATGTCTTGGCTGGGGTAGTTGTGACTAATAGTTTAGAACTATATGAGCAACTGTTCTACAATTTGAATACGACTGGTGCGGTCTTGTCACCATTTGATAGTTATCAGTTGATTCGTGGTCTTAAAACTCTGCCTCTTCGTATGGAGCGTTCTACAGCCAATGCCCAAGAAGTGGTTGCTTTTTTGAAGGATTTACCTGCTGTCAAGGAAGTGCTCTATACTGGACGTGGGGGTATGATTTCCTTTAAAGTAGTGGATGAAAAACGTATTCCTCATATTTTAAATAGCTTGAAAGTATTCTCTTTTGCGGAAAGTTTAGGTGGGGTTGAGAGTCTCATCACCTATCCGACAACTCAGACTCATGCGGATATTCCAGCAGAAGTGCGCCGTTCCTATGGCTTAACAGATGACCTCTTGCGCTTGTCTATTGGGATTGAGGATGCTAGAGATTTGATTGCGGACTTGCGCCAAGCTATGGAAGGATAAGATAGATATGGGAAAATATGATTTTACAAGCCTACCCAATCGTTTTGGCCACCATACCTATAAATGGAAAGAATCAGAAGCTGATCGCGAAGTTCTACCAGCCTGGATAGCAGATATGGACTTTGTGGTTTTGCCTGAAGTTCGACAAGCTGTACAAGCCTACGCAGATCAGTTGGTCTATGGCTATACCTATG
>CAUSQY010000148.1:0-2936 GCA_963533645.1 uncultured Streptococcus sp.
GCTGGCGCTTCTACTGGACGAGTCTTGTCAGTATGGATGTCACCAAGACCATCAACTGGACGACCAAGTGGGTCGACAACACGTCCGATTAGGCTATCCCCCACAGGTACTTCCATGATTTTACCTGTACGGCGAATAGTATCACCTTCACGAATATCTGTAAAGTCTCCAAGGATGATAATCCCAACGTCTGTAGACTCCAAGTTTTGCGCCATCCCATAAGAGCCGTTTTCAAAGACCAACAACTCTCCACTCATGGCATTTTCAAGACCGTGAGCACGCGCAATTCCATCCCCGATATAGGTTACAACACCTGTTTCAGACACATCAAAATTGGGTTTGAAATTTTCAATTTGTTGCTTAATTAAAGCGCTGATTTCTTGTGCGTTAATTGCCAAAAGAACACCACTTTCTATTTCAAATTTTCTTTAACAACTCGAAGTTGTTGTTTTATACTCACATCAATTGTCTTGTGATTAGCAAAAATGACAAAACCACCAATGAGTCCTTCATCAATTTGTTCTTTGATACTCCGTACTTTCAGAGACATTTTTTTCTCTATCAAGGGAAGTAAACGTTCCTTCTGTTCGTCCGTTAAAGGATGAGCTGAAGAAATCGTGACTACAAATTGATTGGTTTCTCTTTCAAGACGATTCAAACAATCAACAATGATATCATAAAAAAGATTTGCTCTGTGATTGTAAATCAGAACCTGAATAAAGTTTTGCATTAAAGGTGAAACAGAGTCTTGAAAGAAACCAACTGTTTTTTCCTTATCAGACTCATCAACTGCCACCTGAGCTAAAAAAGAAGGTAAGCCCGTTTCTTCTGCGACTTGCTTGATTTGATCCAAGTCTGCAAAAATCCGGTCCTCTTCTCCTTTTTCAATCACTAATTGGACAAAAGGCATGCTGTACTTTTCAATGACCTTTGCTGTTTTCTTGTCCATTAGGCTTCTCCTAGCTGATCGATATACTGATCAATGAGTTCCTTATGAGCATGACTGTCAAGGTTTTTTGAGATGATTTTACCAGCAAGACTAATCGTCAAATCTGCCACCTCGCCCTTAACACTTTGCAAAGCTTCTGCTTTATTCTGAGCAATTTCTTGATTCGCCTTCTCTTTTAAGCGACCTGCTTCTACTTTAGCATCTGCCAGAATATCTGCTTTACTCTTTTCTGCAGTCTCTTTAGCATTTTCAATGATTGTTTTGGCCTCGTTGCGACTTCCAGCCAATTCATCTTCACGTTTTTGAGCAAGAGTTTCTGCTTTTTGACGAGCTTGTTCAGCTCCATCAATATCAGCAGCAATTTTATTTGCCCTTTCTTCGAAGACACTTGTCAAGTTTGACCACGCATATTTCTTAACTAAGACAATCAAAAGGATAAAAGAGCCAGCGATTAAAATAAAGTTACCAATTAATTCACCTACTGTTACGTGCATCTGTTACTCCTTTCTACTCTTCTCCATCATTTATCTTATTTCCTAAGTACATAGAAGACAACATGGTAAACACATAGGCTTGGATGCAGGAAATAAAGACAGAAAAGGCTGTCCAAGCCAAGTTAGCACCAAAAGCAACTGGATACCAATATAGAGCTTGATGAGATAGAGTGATTAGCAAACTAGCCATCACTTCTCCAGCAAAGATATTTCCGAACACCCGCAAGGCAAGTGATAAAAAGTTGGTAAACTCTTCTAAGATATTCATGGGAGTCATAAAGCCAGGTGTGATATAGGCTTTTAGATATTTTTTAATCCCACGGCGGCGAATCCCTTCAATATGGGTCATCAGGATAATTCCAAATGACAAGGCCAAGTCAAACTGGAGATTTGCAGTTGGCGATGTCCAAAGGTTTGTCCCATCTGTAGTTTGAAGTTTCGCCATCAAACCGAGGTTATTTGCCAGTACCATAAATAGAAATAGACAAAGGAAAAAGAGCGAGTAGTCTTTCATGTAGCTTTTACCAATGTTAGGTTCTGTAAATCCAATAACGAAGTCATAGAAATACTCAAGTACATTTTGCTTTCCTTTGGGTTTCAAAGTCATATTGCGACTTGCCCAATAGATAAAGCCAAAAACAACTCCCACAATCAACAAGGTCATGGCTAACATGGTTAAATCAAAGGTAACAGGACCAATATTGATGGTTGGATTGATACTTTCTTCCATCTAAAATCCTCCCTTTTCCATTTTATCCTTCTCTTTATTTGATGATAAATGAAAAGACGAGGGTAACCAAGAACGTTCCTTCAATAAAGGCAATCCCCATGATCATTAAGCTACGTAATTGTGGGATGATGTCTGGTTGGCGAGCTGCTGATTTGAACAAACCGTTCATCAACATACCTTCTGCAAGAGATACACCCATACAGGCAAGACAAAGACCGAAAAATGTTAAATTCATGATGAATTCTCCTTTTATTTAAAATTTACTTACTTAGTTTAGTCCTAAAATTTTGATTTGTCAACTTTTTACTTACGTTGAAAGCGTTTCAGATAATATATTTCTATTTTTGCTATTTTTACACTATTTTATAGAAAGTTTTTCCATTTTAGATTGTTTGTTTTTCTTGATTTTACTATATTTTCTGAAACAAACTGAAAAATCCAAGTTAAGAACTTGGATCAATTCATTTTATTTAAAATAGTAGGAATAGTGTTGTTTACAACCTGGATTAAATGGTGCACTGCAGTAAGGACAAGCCATCTGTTTTTGGTATTCTTGGAAAGTCATTGTCCTCTTACAAACCCCACATAAGATTGGTCGATCCTCAGAAAGCGCCAAGGGATAGGGCGAAAACAAATGAGTTTCCATAGTATTGTGACACTGATAGCATGCGTAGTATTTTTTGCATTCATAACACTGGAGTGAAACAATATCCTTTTCACTATGATAATGAACACACCTGCTTTCATCATCTACCAATAAACC
>CAUSQY010000149.1:0-2926 GCA_963533645.1 uncultured Streptococcus sp.
CAGCCTTTGATCAGGGACTGGACCTCTTGATAGAGGAAAATCTTCCCCAGTCTTTACTGGATAAATACAAACTCATGTCCCGTTGCCAGGCTGTTCGCGCTATGCATTTTCCTAAGGATTTGGCAGAATACAAGCAGGCCCTTCGCCGGATCAAGTTTGAGGAACTCTTTTACTTCCAAATGCAATTGCAGACGCTCAAGTCTGAAAATAGAGTTCAGGGAAGCGGTCTGGTTCTGAATTGGTCTCAGGAAAAAGTGACAGCCGTTAAAGAAAATCTGCCTTTCGCCCTGACTCAAGCTCAGGAAAAGAGTTTGCAGGAAATTTTGACCGACATGAAGTCCGACCATCACATGAATCGTCTTCTGCAAGGAGATGTGGGGAGTGGAAAAACGGTGGTCGCTGGCTTAGCCATGTTTGCGGCGGTGACAGCTGGCTATCAAGCAGCTCTCATGGTGCCAACAGAGATTCTCGCAGAGCAGCATTTTGAGAGTTTGAAGGGTCTTTTTCCGGACTTGAAACTGGCTCTCTTGACAGGTTCCTTAAAAGCTGCAGAAAAAAGAGCCGTCTTGGAGACCATTGCCAAGGGTGAGGCTGATTTGATTATTGGAACCCACGCTCTGATTCAGGATGGGGTAGATTATGTTCGTCTGGGCTTGATTATCATCGATGAGCAACACCGTTTTGGTGTGGGGCAAAGGCGTATTTTACGGGAAAAAGGCGATAATCCTGATGTTCTCATGATGACGGCGACTCCTATTCCACGGACACTGGCTATCACAGCCTTTGGTGATATGGATGTTTCTATTATCGACCAGATGCCAGCAGGGCGGAAGCCTATTGTGACGCGCTGGATTAAGCATGAGCAGTTGTCTCAGGTCTTGACTTGGTTAGAGGGGGAAATCCAAAAAGGTTCGCAAGCCTACGTCATCTCTCCTTTGATTGAAGAATCTGAAGCTCTGGATTTGAAAAATGCCATTGCCTTATCAGAGGAGTTGACAGCTCATTTTGCAGGAAAGGCAGAGGTTGCTCTACTACATGGTAAGATGAAGAGTGATGAAAAAGACCAGATTATGCAGGATTTCAAAGAGGGAAAGACGGATATTCTGGTTTCGACGACGGTTATCGAGGTCGGGGTTAATGTTCCCAATGCGACCGTCATGATTATCATGGATGCCGATCGGTTCGGTCTCAGCCAGATTCACCAGCTCAGAGGTCGTGTTGGTCGGGGGGACAAGCAGTCCTATGCTGTTCTCGTTGCCAATCCCAAGACGGATTCTGGGAAAGACCGCATGCGCATCATGACAGAAACGACCAATGGATTTGTCCTTGCGGAGGAAGATTTGAAAATGCGTGGTTCTGGTGAGATTTTTGGAACCAGACAGTCAGGACTTCCAGAGTTCCAAGTGGCTGATATTATCGAAGATTTTCCGATTTTAGAAGAAGCCAGAAAGGTTGCTAGCTACATTAGTTCGATAGAAGGCTGGCAAGAGGATCCAGAATGGCGCATGATTGCTCTCCACCTAGAAAAGAGAGAACATCTGGATTAAGCCTTTTCTAAGAAATCTATAAGCTAGCTTTTAGGTTTGGGTCTTATACTAGAGTCATCAAAAAGAAACGAGGACTCTCACATGACGATTAAAGTGACCTACCAAAAGAAATTTCAGACTTTCAAACTAGAGAAAGGAGCTAGCACCTATTGATACACAGAGAGCGGAAACGCTCTTTTTATTTTTAAAACTACTTTCAGACGATAGGTTTGAGGAAAGAGAATCTAAAATCACTTTCTGTTTATCTTTCTTTCTTGCATTGCCTTCCTAGATATGCTAGAGTTATGATAGCGATTACAAAATAAAAGGAGCATACTATGAAAAATCCAGCTTTGTTAGAAGAAATTAAGACTTATAAAGGACGGGATGAGGTTCCAGAAGATTTTGATGCTTTCTGGGATGAAGAGATCAAAAAAGTTTCATCTCTTCCAGCCTACCAGTTGGAGGAAAGAGATTTCCATATTCCCCAAGTCAATTGCTATGAGCTCACTTTTGAAGGAACCAATGAAGGCAAGGTTTATGCACGTGTCGTCCTTCCAAAGAGTGAGGAGAAAGTTCCTCTAATCTTCCATTTCCATGGATATATGGGACGTGGTTGGGACTGGGCCGATATGCTGGCCTTCACCGTGGCTGGTTACGGTGTTGTTTCTATGGACGTTCGAGGCCAGTCGGGCTATTCGCAAGACGGCTTGCGCTCTCCGCTAGGAAATACGGTAAAGGGTCATATTATCCGTGGTGCTGTGGAAGGTCGTGAACATCTCTTTTATAAGGATGTTTATCTGGATATTTACCAGTTGGTTGAAATTATTGCTAGTCTGCCTCAGGTGGATGAGAAGCGACTTTCAAGTTATGGTGCCTCACAAGGAGGGGCTTTAGCTTTGGTTGCAGCAGCGCTCAATCCTCGGATTCAGAAAACAGTTGCCATCTATCCCTTCTTGTCAGACTTTAGACGAGTGCTTGAGATTGGCAATACCAGTGAAGCCTATGATGAACTCTTCCGTTATTTCAAGTTCCACGATCCTTTCCATGAAACAGAGGAGGAAATCATGGCGACCCTTGCCTATATCGATGTGAAAAATCTTGCCCATCGTATTAAAGGTGAGGTCAAGATGATTACGGGCTTGGACGACGATGTTTGCTATCCTATTACCCAGTTTGCAATTTATAACCGTCTGACCTGCGAAAAGGCCTATCGCATCATGCCTGAGTATGCTCACGAAGCCATGAATGTTTTTGTCAATGATCAGGTTTATAACTGGCTCTGTGGTAGTGAAATTCCTTTTAAGTACGTAAGATAATGAATGAGAGAGCCCAGAAGCTCTCTTTTTTATGTCCAAAACCTGAAAGTACTTTTAGAAAATTTAAAATATTAAAATATT
>CAUSQY010000150.1:0-2924 GCA_963533645.1 uncultured Streptococcus sp.
TTTTGATGGCTGGTATGATGCTGGATACCAAGAATTTCACATCTCGCGTGACGAGTCGAACCTTTGATGTGGCTAGCTATCTGAGAACACGGGGAAGTGACAGTATCGCAATCCAGGAGATTGCTGCGACAGATTTTGAAGAGTATCGTGAGGTAAATGAACTCATTTTACAAGGTCATAAGCTAGGTTCAGATATCTTGATTGCCCAAGCTAAGGACTCAATGTCTTATGACACAGTTGTTATCAGTAAGGCTGCCGATGCTATGTTAGCTATGTCTGGCATTGAAGCCAGCTTCGTTCTAGCAAAAAATACACAAGGATTTATCTCTATCTCGGCTCGAAGCCGTAGTAAAATCAATGTGCAACGCATTATGGAAGAGCTGGGTGGTGGAGGCCACTTTAATCTAGCAGCTGCACAAATCGAGGATATGAGTTTGTCACAAACAGGAGAAAAATTGACTCAACTAATCTTGGAAGAACTAAAGGAAAAGGAGAAAGAAGAATGAAAGTAATCTTTTTAGCAGATGTTAAAGGAAAAGGGAAAAAAGGTGAAATCAAGGAAGTGCCAACAGGCTATGCTCAAAACTTCCTGATTAAAAAGAATTTGGCCAAGGAAGCGACTGCTCAAGCAGTGGGTGAGTTGCGTGGAAAACAAAAATCAGAAGAAAAGGCTCATGCTGAAATGGTTGCTGAAGCAAAAGCCATCAAGGCTAAGCTTGAGGCAGAAGAAACAGTTGTAGAGTTTGTTGAAAAGGTTGGACCAGATGGCCGTACATTTGGCTCCATCACTAACAAGAAAATTGCAGAAGAATTGCAAAAGCAATTTGGTATCAAGATTGACAAACGCAATATTCAAGTGCAAGCACCAATTCGAGCAGTAGGTTTGATTGATGTACCAGTGAAGATCTATCAAGATGTTACAAGTGTCATCAATCTTCGTGTAAAAGAAGGTTAAGTTTACAACTTCTTGACAAGATTGTAAAAGGAAGGAAAGTCGGATGGCAGAAGTAGAGGAACTGCGAGTTCAACCTCAGGATATTTTGGCAGAACAATCTGTTCTGGGGGCTATTTTTATAGATGAGAGTAAGCTCGTTTTTGTCCGAGAATACATTGATTCTCGTGACTTCTTTAAGTATGCTCATCGGTTGATTTTCCAAGCGATGGTAGATTTGTCGGATCGTGGAGAAGCAATTGATGCGACGACAGTTCGGACGATTTTGGATAGCCAAGGAGATCTGCAAAATATTGGTGGCTTGTCTTACCTTGTTGAAATCGTCAACTCTGTACCAACTTCAGCTAATGCGGAGTATTATGCTAAAATTGTTGCTGAAAAGGCTATGCTACGTCGCTTGATTTCCAAGTTGACAGAGTCTGTCAACCAAGCCTATGAGGCTTCTAAGCCTGCAGATGAAATCATTGCTCAGGCTGAAAAGGGACTCATAGATGTTAGCGAAAACGCCAATCGTAGTGGGTTCAAGAACATCCGTGATATTCTGAATATCAACTTTGGAAACCTAGAAGTTCGGTCACAACAAACAACGGACATCACAGGTATTGCAACGGGTTATCGAGATTTGGACCATATGACAACAGGTCTCCACGAGGAGGAGTTGATTATCCTAGCGGCACGTCCAGCGGTTGGTAAGACGGCCTTTGCCTTGAACATTGCTCAGAACATTGGGACTAAGTTGGACAAGACGGTTGCTATCTTTTCGCTGGAAATGGGTGCGGAAAGTCTAGTAGACCGGATGCTAGCGGCCGAAGGCTTGGTGGAGTCTCATTCTATCCGTACGGGTCAGTTGACTGATGAGGAGTGGCAAAAGTATACCATTGCTCAAGGGAATCTAGCCAACGCGAGTATCTATATCGATGATACACCAGGGATTCGGATCACGGAAATTCGTTCGCGCTCACGCAAACTGGCTCAAGAAACTGGAAATCTTGGTTTGATTTTGATTGACTACCTACAGCTTATCACAGGAACTGGTCGTGAAAACCGCCAACAAGAAGTCTCTGAAATTTCTCGTCAGTTGAAAATTCTAGCTAAGGAGCTAAAAGTTCCAGTCATTGCTCTTAGTCAGTTATCTCGTGGAGTGGAACAGCGTCAGGATAAGAGACCAGTCTTGTCTGATATTCGTGAATCGGGTTCTATCGAGCAGGATGCGGATATCGTAGCCTTTCTATACCGTGACGACTACTATGATCGTGCGGGTGAAGAAGAGGAAGGAATTCCAAATAACAAGGTAGAGGTTATCATCGAGAAAAACCGTAGTGGAGCTCGCGGAACGGTGGAATTGATTTTCCAAAAAGAATACAATAAATTTTCAAGTATCTCAAAGAGGGAGGCATAAGATGTCAGATGCATTTACAGATGTAGCCAAGATGAAAAAAATCAAAGAAGAGATCAAGGCGCATGAGGGACAAGTCGTTGAAATGACTTTGGAGAACGGCCGTAAGCGCCAAAAAAATAGATTGGGTAAGCTAATTGAGGTGTATCCATCTCTATTTATCGTTGAATTTGGGGATGTTGAAGGAGACAAACAAGCCAATGTCTACGTTGAATCCTTCACCTACTCAGATATCTTGACAGAAAAGAACTTGATTCGCTATCTAGACTAAGAATCCTAAAATGAAGTGAGCTTTGCTCACTTTTTTCTTTTTCTCCCGAATAGTATAAACGAGGGTAACCTCGGAAATATATATTATTAAGGAGAATGAATGACGTTTTTTAAATCAGGAGTTAAGAAGAGTGGATATACTCAGTTGGGTGTAGGACTGGCTACTTTGTTTGTTACGAGTACCTTTTTGTTTGGTGGAGAATCGGTTCAGGCCGATAGTGTAGCGCGTGGAGATGACTATCCGCTTCACTACAAAAATGGTAGTGTTGAAATCGATCAGTGGCGGATGTATTCTCGCCAGTGTAC
>CAUSQY010000151.1:0-2886 GCA_963533645.1 uncultured Streptococcus sp.
TATACTTTGCCAGAAGCAGAGATTGTGGTTATTGGTCGTCATTGGGAAAAATTGGAACTCTTCTCTTTTGCTAAAGAATGCTATATCACTGATAATATTCCTGAAGATTTGGCCTTTGACCATGCTTTTGAGTGTTGTGGTGGTGATGGTACTGGACCAGCCATTAATGACTTGATTCGCTACATTCGTCCTCAGGGAACGATTCTCATGATGGGTGTTAGCGAGTATAAAGTCAATCTCAATACACGCGATGCCTTAGAAAAAGGCTTGCTCTTGGTTGGTTCCTCTCGTTCTGGTCGCATCGATTTTGAAAATGCAATCCAAATGATGGAAGTCAAGAAATTTGCCAATCGTCTTAAAAATATCCTTTATCTAGAAGAACCTGTAAGAGAAATTAAAGATATTCACCGTGTCTTTGCGACCGATTTAAACACAGCCTTTAAAACAGTGTTTAAGTGGGAAGTATAAGTGCTGGAGGTTAATTGTGGAGAAAATCATTAAAGAAAAAATTTCTTCCTTACTTAGTCAAGAAGAGGAAGTCCTCAGTGTTGAACAACTGGGGGGAATGACCAATCAAAACTATTTGGTCAAAACAACAAATAAGCAATACATTGTTAAGTTCTTTGGTAAAGGGACAGAAAAGCTGATCAATCGTCAAGATGAAAAGTACAATCTTGAACTACTAAAGGATTTAGACCTAGATGTAAAAAATTATCTTTTTGATATTGAAGCTGGTATCAAAGTAAATGAGTATATCGAATCTGCGATTACGCTTGATTCAACGTCAATCAAGACCAAATTTGATAAAATTGCTCCAATATTACAAACCATTCATGCATCTGGTAAGGAATTAAGAGGAGAATTTGCTCCTTTTGAAGAAATCAAAAAATACGAATCCTTGATTGAAGAGAAAATCCCTTATGCCAACTATGAAGCTGTTCGAGAAGAAGTCTTCTCCTTAGAGAAAAGACTGGCTGACTTAGGTGTTGACAGAAAATCTTGTCATATCGATTTGGTGCCTGAAAACTTTATCGAATCACCTCAAGGACGACTTTATCTGATTGACTGGGAATATTCATCAATGAATGATCCAATGTGGGATTTGGCAGCCCTCTTTTTAGAGTCCGAATTCACTCGCCAAGAGGAAGAAGCTTTCTTATCTCACTATGAGAGTGAGCAAACACCTGTCTCTCGTGAAAAGATTGCCATTTATAAAATTTTACAAGATGCTATTTGGAGTCTATGGACAGTCTACAAAGAAGAGCAAGGTGCAGATTTTGGTGACTATGGTGTGAGTCGTTACCAAAGAGCTGTTAAAGGTTTGTCATATTATGGAGGTTCAGATGAAAAATAAAAATGGAGTTTCTTTTGGTCTACTCTCAGGTATTTTCTGGGGTTTAGGTCTAACGATTAGTGCTTATATCTTTTCGATTTTTACAGATTTGTCGCCCTTTGTGGTAGCTGCTGCTCACGATTTCTTGAGTATCTTTATCTTACTAGCTTTTCTTTTGGTAAAAGAAGGAAAAGTTCGTCTCTCAATTTTCTTAAATATTCGCAATGTTAGTGTTATCATCGGAGCCTTGTTAGCAGGCCCTATCGGTATGCAGGCCAATCTTTATGCAGTTAAGTATATTGGAAGTTCCTTAGCTTCATCGGTATCGGCTATCTACCCGGCAGTTTCAGTTTTATTGGCTTTCTTCTTTTTGAAGCACAAGATTTCAAAAAATACTGTGTTTGGGATTGTCTTGATTATTGGAGGGATTATTGCTCAGACCTATAAGGTTGAACAGGTCAATTCCTTCTACATTGGGATTCTTTGTGCTTTGGTTTGTGCTATTGCATGGGGAAGTGAGAGTGTTCTTAGCTCTTTTGCCATGGAAAGTGAATTGAGTGAAATCGAAGCCCTCTTAATCCGTCAAGTGACTTCATTCTTGTCTTATCTTGTGATTGTGCTCTTCTCTCATCAGTCATTTGCAGAAGTGGCCAATGGACAATTGCTAGGTCTTATGATTGTCTTTGCAGCCTTTGATATGATTTCCTACTTGGCTTATTATATCGCTATCAATCGCTTGCAACCAGCCAAGGCTACAGGCTTGAACGTGAGCTATGTAGTTTGGACTGTCTTGTTTGCAGTTGTTTTCTTGGGAGCACCGCTAGATATGCTGACAATTATTACGTCACTTGTCGTCATTGCTGGAGTTTATATTATTATTAAAGAATAAAGGAGATTCGTGTGAAAGCCATTATCTTAGCAGCGGGATTGGGAACTCGCTTGCGTCCTATGACTGAAAATACCCCTAAAGCCTTGGTTCAGGTTAATCAAAAACCTTTGATTGAATACCAAATTGAGTTTCTAAAAGAAAAAGGGATCCATGACATCATCATCATTGTCGGTTATCTTAAAGAACAATTCGATTACTTGAAAGAGAAATACGGTGTTCGCCTCGTTTTCAATGATAAATACGCTGACTACAATAACTTTTACTCTCTCTATCTTGTAAAAGAAGAATTAGCTAACAGTTATGTTATTGATGCTGACAATTATCTCTTTAAAAATATGTTCCGCAATGATTTGACACGTTCTACTTATTTTAGTGTTTATCGTGAAGATTGTACCAACGAATGGTTCTTGGTCTATGGAGATGACTACAAGGTTCAAGACATTATTGTTGATAGCAAGGCAGGTCGTATCCTTAGTGGTGTATCCTTCTGGGATGCTCCAACTGCAGAAAAGATTGTTAGCTTTATCGATAAGGCTTATGCAAGTGGTGAATTTGTTGATCTCTACTGGGACAATATGGTTAAGGATAATATCAAAGAGCTAGATGTCTATGTTGAAGAATTAGAAGGCAATAGCATCTATGAGATCGATAGTGTCCAAGACTA
>CAUSQY010000152.1:0-2875 GCA_963533645.1 uncultured Streptococcus sp.
CAAGTTCTAGAAATCCACCCATCTCGAACCATATTTCGAATGACAACAGTCATGTTTCCAGAAGTGGCTAACATTTTTTCAATCAAATCCTGAATGCGTAGTTCCCCCTTGCTATAGAGAGTTTCCAGAACGGAAAATTGAGTAGGGGTTAGTCCGTGTTCTTTGGCAGCCTTGGCTTCATATGGTTTAAAAGTTCGTATGGCTTTATTGAGGACGATAGCCGTTTTTAAGTCTAATTGATTATCGGAAATTTTCTCTTTTAAGTATTGTTTCATAAGGTTATTTTATCAATAATGAGAGAGAAAAACAAGAACTTACATTTTATAGGAAAAGAATCTTAGAATGTTCCCGTCTTCACTTGTAATAAAGAAGGAGAGATGGTAAAATAGACGAGTGAAACTAAGACAGAAAAAAGCAAAAAACAAGCTACTTTTACAGTATGGAATCGGCATTGCTCTGGTAGTACTAGTCATGACGACTTCCTTCCTTTATCTGATATCACTCAGCATGAAACCCTATCAAGATGCCAGAGTTGAAGGAGAAAAACTGGCCAAGCAGTATGCAGAATTGGAAAAGGCAGATCAGGTTGATTTTTATAATGGACTAGAAGGTTATTACAGCGTTTTAGGACACAATAAAAAGCAAGAGGCCATTGCCGTACTGATTGAAAAGAATGACCACAAGATTTATGTCTATCAGCTAGATAAGGGGATTTCTCAAGACAAGGCAGCGACGATTTCGAGGGAAAAAGGAGCTAGCGACATTGACAAAGTCACTTTTGGTCGCTATCAGGACAAGCCGATTTGGGAAGTCAAGTCAGGAAACCAGTACTATCAGGTTGACTTTGAAACAGGAGCAGTGATCCAATAAGGAGGGCATATGAAACTATCCAAACGTGTACTAGAAATGGAAGAGAGTGTTACTCTAGCCAGTGATGCAAGAGCCAAGGCATTAAAAGCTCAAGGAAAGGATGTTCTTTTCTTAACCTTGGGACAGCCAGATTTTCATACTCCTGAAAATATTCAGGATGCGGCGGTGGAAGCGATTCGTGATGGCAGTGCTTCCTTTTATACAGTTGCTTCAGGTCTACCAGACTTAAAGGCTGCGGTTAATACCTATTTTGAACGCTACTATGGCTATTCCGTAGCAGCCAACGAGGTTACCTTTGCCACTGGTGCCAAGTTCTCTCTCTATACCTTTTTTATGGCTGTGGTCAATCCAGATGATGAGGTCATCATCCCAACACCATACTGGGTCAGTTATGGGGACCAAGTCAAGATGGCAGAAGGTGTGCCGGTCTTTGTCCAGGCCAAGGAAGACAATCACTTTAAAGTAACGGTCGAGCAGCTAGAAGCGGCCCGAACAGATAAGACCAAGGTCTTGGTTCTCAATTCGCCATCGAATCCGACCGGTATGATTTACACTCGTGAGGAATTGCTAGCCATCGGAAATTGGGCGGTTGAACATGATGTCCTTATCCTAGCAGATGATATTTATGGTCGTTTGGTTTATAACGGGAACGAATTTGTTCCAATTTCTAGTTTGTCAGAAGCCATTCGTAAGCAAACCATCGTGATTAACGGTGTATCTAAAGCTTATGCCATGACTGGTTGGCGGGTAGGTTATGCAGTAGGAAATCCTGAATTTATCGCTGCTATGAGCAAATTGACAGGACAAACAACCTCAAACCTGACTGCTGTATCACAATATGCTACCATTGAAGCCCTGACTGGACCACAAGACTCTGTCGAAACCATGCGCAAAGCTTTCGAGGAACGTTTGAATACCATTTATCCTCTCCTGTGCCAAGTACCAGGATTTGAAGTTGTCAAACCTCAAGGAGCCTTCTATCTCTTCCCAAATGTCAAAAAAGCGATGGAGATGAAGGGTTATACCGATGTGACAGACTTTACAACGGCTATTCTCGAAGAAGTCGGCCTTGCCTTGATTACAGGAGCTGGATTTGGGGCGCCAGAAAATGTTCGTCTCAGCTATGCCACAGACTTGGATACGTTAAAAGAAGCTATTCGTCGTTTGCATCAATTTATGGAAAAATGAAACTCAAAATCTTCGCCTTTTTGGCGAAGATTTTTTGTAACGAAAATCTCGCGAATTTTCTCTGGTCGAACCTAGCTATCGCAGTCTATTTATGGTAAAATAGTGGGTAATGATGTCTTCGGACAAGTTAAACGAAAAAAGGAAGATAGATTATGACAAAACGTGTAACAATTATCGATGTAAAAGACTACGTTGGTCAAGAAGTGACCATCGGGGCCTGGGTTGCCAACAAATCAGGAAAAGGAAAAATTGCCTTCTTGCAATTGCGTGACGGAACAGCCTTTTTCCAAGGTGTAGCCTTTAAACCAAACTTTGTAGAAAAATTTGGTGAAGAAGTGGGACTTGAGAAGTTTGATGTCATCAAACGCTTGAGCCAAGAAACTTCTGTTTATGTGACAGGAATTGTCAAAGAAGACGAACGTTCTAAGTTTGGCTATGAGTTGGATATTACAGACATCGAAGTGATCGGTGAATCTCAAGACTACCCAATCACACCAAAAGAACACGGAACAGACTTCTTGATGGACAACCGTCACTTGTGGCTCCGCTCTCGTAAGCAAGTGGCTGTGATGCAAATCCGTAACGCTATCATTTATGCAACTTATGAGTTCTTTGACAAGAACGGCTTCATGAAGTTTGATAGCCCAATTCTTTCAGGAAATGCGGCAGAAGATTCAACAGAACTCTTTGAAACAGACTACTTCGGAACGCCAGCCTACTTGAGCCAATCAGGTCAGCTTTACCTAGAAGCAGGTGCTATGGCTCTTGGTCGTGTCTTTGACTTTGGTCCAGTATTCCGTGCTGAAAAATCAAAAAC
>CAUSQY010000153.1:0-2789 GCA_963533645.1 uncultured Streptococcus sp.
GCCTTGGTTTTGATGCAGGTAAAGAGGATTTCCTTATGATAATCCGCAAAGCGTTCTTGCAAGGTTACTAATAAAGCCTTGATAGCATGAGGATTGTGGGCCCCATCCAAAAACAGCAAGGGGTTACTAGACACGACCTCCAAACGCCCTGGCCATCTAGTTTCTTTCAAAGCTTGAGCAACCAAGTCATTACTTGCTAACTCCCGCCCAGTCTCCTGACAATAAGTGTCTAGGAGTGCAAGCGCCATCCCCGCATTCTCTATCTGGTGCAAACCGAGCAGGCCTGTTTGAAAGCGACCTTGTCTGACAGAACTGCTATAATCAAAGCTTTCACCCGTTATCACGCTTTCTTGATGACGAACCTGGTAATCACTTCCATAGGTAAATCTAGGTGCATTTTTATCTTCTGCAATATTGTCAATCACAGTCAAGGCTTCTGGAACAATATGACCTGTCACCAAGGGAATGCCTTGCTTGATAATACCAGCCTTCTGCTCTGCTATGGCTTCCAAGGTATCACCAAGTAGGGCTACATGGTCCAGTCCAATGGTCGTAATTCCTGTTAAAATTGGCTGGCAAACATTGGTACTATCCAGAAGGCCACCCATACCGACTTCCATGATGCCCACATCTACTTGTTCTGAGGCAAAGTAATCATAGGCTAGTGCTGTGATAATTTCAAACTCAGTTGTCCCCTGCAAATTGTCAGAAGATTCCCCCTCAAGCAAAGACTCATAGTCTGCCATGAGGGCTTCTAGTCTCGCTTCTGGGATGGATTCTCCATTGATGCTAATCTGATCCGTGTAATGAATGAGATAGGGCGAGCTGAACACACCAACTCTTAGACCTAGCTTTTCCAGCATCTTTTTCAAAAAAGCAATTGTAGACCCCTTGCCATTGGTCCCTCCGATATGGATGACCTTAAGTTTGAGATGGGGATTGCCTCGCAGAGCTAGGAGTTCTACCATTCGTTCCAAACCGAAATGCGGTTGGTCGGTCCGGTAGTGGGCAATCCACTGATTGTTTTCAATTTCGTTCATCTTATTTATATTGTTTTAAATTTAGATTTTCCGCATCATCTGCCAAACGAATAGCAGAGGCAATTTCAACTGCCATCCTGTGACTGGCAACATCATGCACGCGCACCACTTCGACACCCTGTCTCGCAGCGATACTGGTTACATGAGCCGAAGCCGTGTCCCGATTACGGAAACCAAGTTCGGTCTCAGGATTGACTTCAAAACCATTTTCCTCCAAGATATTAATGACAAACCGCTTGCGCGAAACTCCAAGAAAGATTGGATAGCCTTGCTGATGGAGTTTATCCAAGTCCCGTAAAAGAAGGAGATTTTCTTTCTTGGTCAGACCAAAGCCAATTCCTGGATCCAGCAGGATATTTTCTCTTGCTATCCCAGTTTGATCCGCTCTCGCTAGAGCTCGTTCAAAGAAAGCTTTCATCAAGTCTTCGATTGGCATTTTTTCAAAGTCAGCTAACTCTTTCTCTGTAAAAGCTTGTCCAAAACCAAAATGAGGAAATATGAGCGAACTAGGATGTTGAGGACGAGCCATAACTGGATTAAACATGATGACTATTTTCGCTCCAGCCTTAGCAACCACATCCGCCATTTTCTCATCTCCCATGAGACCAGTGATATCATTGACCAGATTGGCACCAGCTTTCAAAGCAGCCTCTGCCACCTGACTTTTCCAAGTATCGATGGAAATGAGAACATCACTTTCCTCACGGATAGCTTTAATCACTGGAACAACACGCTGGATTTCCTCTTCTATCTCAACATAGCTACTGCCCGGCCGAGTCGATTCCCCACCGATATCTAGCATGCTAGCTCCTTCTGCTATCAATTTACGAGCTTGCTGGAGCGCCTGCTCAAGAGCAAAAAACTGCCCACCATCCGAAAAAGAATCTGGTGTTACATTGATAATTCCACAAATGGCTGTTTTTTCGCGGTTGACTTTATTGGACATAACGGTTACTCCCTTAAGGTTCTCTACCATATTATCTCTCTATTTTACCATAAAAAGAAAAAGATGGATACGCTAGTATTCATCTTTTCCAAGCGGGCCAATAGTTTAGAATGATAGACCTAGATTTCTACTAATCAATACCAATAAGGCCAACAAACAAAATGCAATACCATTGAGAATCATATGAAGCAAAATGGACATCTCCAAACGCTCAGTCTTATAGGCTGTCCAAGTCAAAACCGTTGACATTCCTCCATAAATAATCACAGAAGGTAGATTGGTTGGCATATGGAGCAAGGCAAAGACAATTGCACCAACAACGAAGCCAAGTTTTTCTTTTCCACGGAAGATCTTTTTTGGAATAATCCCACGACACAAAATTTCTTCACAAATCGGCGCAATCAAGACTAATAGGAAGAAAGTTGAAATCAAAGAACTATTCTGAACCAAACCATTCAGTATTGATTGGTTACTGGTTGTTACCTCATTTGTTAGTCGAAGCAGGAGTGAACCCAAGAGATTTGTCGCAAAAATCACCAGATAACTCAACACCAAGCGAGCCAAGTCTTTTGCCTTAAAAAAGGATAGATTAAAAGTAGCCAGTTGTGTTTTTCGTGCACCAATAATAAATACAATCAAAACGACTATGGATAGGGCACCTACTAAGAGCCCTGACTGTAAAATCGGAAACTGTTTGTTTGCTAAAAACAAAGAAAGTCCTATAGGAAATTGAGATAGAACAAAAGCTACCAAAAGGATGAGCACCCATTTCCCTCTGTTCAAAACCTCTTGCCAAATCGTCT
>CAUSQY010000154.1:0-2781 GCA_963533645.1 uncultured Streptococcus sp.
CATACATGAGCATACCACCAGCTTCATTTTCTTCAGCAGGCTGAAATAGGAAGAGCAGATTATTCTTGGGTTGCTCCACAAGGGCGCGCTCAAGACAGCCTAAGGCAATGGTCATATGAAAATCATGGCCACAGGCATGCATGCGACCTTGGTGTTGAGAAGCAAAAGGTAAACCTGTTTGTTCGACAATAGGCAGACCATCAATGTCTGTTCGCCAACCAATGGTTCGTTCCGGCTGACTTCCCTGCAGGTAGACCAAAATTCCTGTCCGCCAGGTACGAACTTGAACAAAGTCCTTGCCCGCAGTCAATTTCTCAATCACATCCAGCAAATAAGCCTGAGTCTTGAACTCCTCCAAGCCAATCTCTGGAATCTGGTGTAAATCTCGTCTAGTCTGAATCAAATCTAACATCTATCTGTCCTCCGATATAGCAGAAAGAGGCTGGAAAAAGGGTTCCGCCTCTTTTTTACTTTTACAATTACAAGGTACGAAGCGCATCCTCTAGCGCTGTTTTTTGTTGGGTTTGGGCATCAATCTCTTTGATGATACGAGCTGGAACACCTGCTACTACCACATTTTCTGGAACATCTTGGGTAACAATAGCTCCTGCTGCAACAACTGAACCACTGCCGATTTGCACTCCTTCGATAACCACTGCATTGGCACCGATAAGAACATTGTCTCCGACACGGACTGGTTCAGCGCTAGCTGGCTCAATCACACCCGCCAAAACTGCACCTGCACCAACGTGGCTGTTTTTCCCAACGATGGCGCGGCCACCAAGGATGGCACCCATGTCAATCATGGTTCCAGCACCGATTTCAGCACCGATATTGATAACAGCTCCCATCATGATAACAGCATTGTCACCAATTTCCACTTGGTCACGGATAATAGCACCTGGCTCGATACGAGCGTTGATAGCACGTTTATCTAGCAAAGGAACTGCAGAATTACGAGCATCTTGCTCGACAACATAATCTTGATTTTCTACCAAACCTTCAAGAAGCGGAGCCACGTCCTTCCAGTCTCCGAATAGGACATTTCCTAGTTTGACAACAGAGCTAGGCACAGCAGTTGCGAGTTGTCCTTCAAAGGTTACTTTAACACTGGTTTTCTTTTCAGCATTGGCGATAAATTGGATAATTTCTTGAGCGTTCATTTTTGTAGCAGTCATAGGTGCCTCCTGGTTCGTTATAATGATACCTATTCTACCAAAAAAGGCTTCAAATTTGAAGCCTCAACTATCAAATAATCATCTTTACCTGGCTTGTTTTGCTTCTTCTACAGATAAGAAAATCATCGGAACGATAATCAACACCATAGCTAAAGCCAAAAAACCATCCATAACCAATCCCAGAAAAAGAACACTTAATAAAGCTGAAGAGAGCGGTTCGCTAGCACTCACCACCGATACAACCAGCGGGGAAACGAGGGACACGGCCTTCATAGATAGAAAGAAGGCAAAAGCAGTACCAAATACAGCAATCGTCAGACAAATCAGCACACTTACCAGATCCACTTGGAAACTTATCTGATAAATAGGGTAAAGGAAATTACTAAAGAGCCCTGCCAGAATCATCCCCCAACCAACAGTCGGAACAAATCCGTAGCGCCGTGCAAAACGCTGGGGCAGGATAACATTAAACATGACCCCTACTGCACTGAGCAAACCTGTCACTAGAGCCAAAGGTGTCATGGACAACTGGGATAAATCCCCTTTTGTAGCCATCAAAAAAACACCTAGCATGGCAATCAAAACATAGAACACAGCTGTAATCGAAGCCTTCTTCTGGTAAATGATTCGATTGTAAAACAGGATAAAAACTGGGCTGATAAATTGTAAAATGGTCGCCGTCGTCGCATTGGAATACTCAACACAGAGATAAAAGAAAAACTGCACAGAAAAAATACCTAGAATAGCATAGGCTAAAAAAGGTAGATAATTTTTCTTATCACGCCAGATGTCCAACAAGCGGCTACGCAACTGAAAGGCAGATAGACTTAAAACCAAACTCCCCGCCACTAGTAAACGCATAGAAGTAATCCATCCAGAAGACACTGGATAATGAGTGAAAAAATACTCTCCTAAAATCCCACAAATCCCCCAGATTAGGCCTGAGAGTAGCGAGTATACTGTTCCCTTAACAATCTTTTTCTGATAATGATTCATATTATTATTGTAACATGAAACCAACAAAGAAAAAAGTAGCAACAAGGAGAAATTACTAACCTTGCTACTACTCTTTCTTAACGATTAAATAGACGTGAACGTCCTGAAGAACCACTTTGAGTATTTCCACTCGAACTTGAACTTCCAGAGCTACTGCTTGAACTTGAGCTTGGAGGAGTCACTGCTGGAATGCTTCCTAGAATATTCTTCCATGCGTTCAGATAATCTGCATCGCTTCCTCCAATAGCAAAGCGATAGGTGGTCACTGGGGCACCTTCTTTAGTCGCCCAGTAGCTCGTTACTGTTGATCCAGAAACTTCTATCTCTTTCCCATTGATGGAAACCTTGCCTGGTTTTTGTCCTGTAGATCGGAGAACTTGTGACTTGGTCACACTTGGATCCAGGTTAAAGCGCTCATTCCCCCATATTCCAGGTTCAGCTTGTTGGATAGCATTGACCAAGTGGGCCATATAGTTGGCATTACGGTAGTGGCCTGCTCCTTTGGCTAGTGGTCGGTTGTCGTCGTGACCTAACCAGCCACCCAAAGTCAAACGAGGTGTAGAAAGCATGAGCCACATATTTTCATCTTCATTGGTCGTACCAGTTT
>CAUSQY010000155.1:0-2709 GCA_963533645.1 uncultured Streptococcus sp.
TTTACAGATATCCAATCTAAACAGTAAAAGAGGTTCACTATGAGTGAGATCAAAATTATTAACGCCAAAAAAATCTACCACGATGTCCCTGTTATTGAGAATTTGAACATTACAATTCCAAAAGGAAGTCTCTTTACCCTTCTTGGGCCTTCAGGGTGTGGGAAAACGACCCTTCTTCGTATGATTGCAGGTTTCAACAGTATCGAAGGCGGAGAATTTTACTTCGATGATACAAAAATCAATAATATGGAACCCAGCAAACGCAATATCGGGATGGTTTTCCAAAACTACGCTATTTTCCCACATTTGACTGTCCGAGATAATGTTGCTTTTGGTCTTAAGCAAAAGAAGGTTCCAAAAGAAGAATTGATTCAACAGACCAACAAGTATCTTGAACTCATGCAAATTGCTCAATATGCAGACCGAAAGCCTGATAAACTCAGTGGTGGACAACAACAACGTGTCGCCTTGGCACGTGCCTTAGCGGTTAATCCAAGTGTTCTCCTCATGGACGAGCCACTTAGTAATCTAGATGCCAAACTTCGCTTGGATATGCGTCAAGCTATTCGAGAAATCCAACACGAAGTGGGAATTACAACTGTTTATGTGACCCACGACCAAGAAGAAGCTATGGCTATTTCAGACCAAATTGCTGTTATGAAAGACGGAGTCATCCAACAAATCGGCCGACCAAAAGAACTCTATCATAAACCAGCTAATGAGTTTGTAGCAACCTTTATCGGACGCACAAATATTATCCCTGCCAATCTTGAAAAACGGAGCGACGGCGCTTATATCGTCTTTTCAGATGGCTATGCCCTTCGAATGCCAGCCCTTGATCAGGCTGAGGCACAAGCTATTCATGTAAGCATTCGTCCTGAAGAGTTTATCAAAGATGAATCTGGAGATATTGAAGGAACTATTAGCGATAGCGTCTATCTTGGACTGAATACGGAGTATTTCATTGAAACAGGCTTTGCCTCAAAAATTCAAGTTAGCGAAGAATCAACTTTTGAAGAAGATCTACAAAAAGGCGATCGTATTCGTCTACGAATCAATACTCAAAAATTAAACGTCTTTTCTGCAGATGGTTCGCAAAACCTGATAAAAGGAGTCAACCATGGAACGTAAAAAACTAAATATTTGGACAGCCTCCTCTTTCTTCATCTTTCTTACCTATCTTGTCTTTCTCGTTTATCCTATCGTTACCGTGCTCAAGCAAGCACTCATACATGAAGGACAATTTTCACTAGCTAATTTTGTCACTTTCTTTAGTAAAGCCTACTACTCTGAGACACTCGTCAACAGTTTCAAGGTTTCCATTACCGCTACTGTCACTTCCTTAGTCGTAGGAACCTTATTAGCTTATCTCTTCTCTATGTATGACTTCAAGGGAAAGAAATTTCTACAAATATTAATTATCATTGCTTCCATGTCAGCTCCTTTCGTGGGAGCCTACTCCTGGATTCTCTTGCTGGGACGAAATGGGGTCATTACTAAATTCCTGACAAATACCCTTCATCTTCCAGCTATCGATATTTATGGATTCAAAGGAATTGTACTTGTCTTTACACTGCAACTATTCCCACTGGTATTTCTATACGTTGCTGGGACAATGAAAAGTATTGACAATTCTCTACTTGAAGCCGCTGAAAGCATGGGGTCCTTCGGATTTAAGCGTATCGTAACGGTTGTTTTGCCTCTCCTAGTTCCAACCTTACTAGCTGCTGCCCTGCTTGTATTTATGAGAGCATTCTCAGACTTTGGAACACCTATGTTAATTGGTGAAGGATATCGGACTTTCCCCGTCTTGATTTATACTCAATTTATTAGCGAGGTTGGAGGAAATTCTGCTTTTGCATCTGCTTTAGCAATTATGGCGATTATCATTGCCTTGGCAATTTTCCTTATCCAAAAATACATTTCAAATCGCTACAGTTTCAGTATGAATTCGCTCCATCCAATTGAGCCTAAAAAAACTACAAAAGGAAAAATGGCTGCCATTTATGCAACAGTCTACGGAATTATCTTGTTCTCTGTTCTACCTCAAGTCTACTTGATTTATACTTCTTTCCTAAAAACATCAGGTATGGTATTTGTCAAAGGTTATTCTCTAAACAGTTACAAGGTAGCTTTCAATCGTATGGGATCTGCTATTTTCAATACCATTCGTATCCCTTTGATTGCCTTAGTTCTAGTTGTCCTATTCGCAACATTTATCTCCTACCTAGCCGTTAGAAAACGGAATTTGTTTACAAACTTAATTGACAGCCTCAGTATGGTCCCTTATATTGTACCAGGAACCGTTCTAGGGATTGCCTTCATTTCTTCCTTCAATACTGGTCTATTTGGAAGTGGATTTCTTATGATTACAGGGACAGCTTTCATCTTGATTATGTCCCTATCTGTCAGAAGATTGCCTTATACTATTCGCTCATCTGTTGCTAGCTTGCAACAAATAGCACCAAGTATTGAAGAAGCCGCGGAAAGCTTAGGAAGTAGCCGTCTCAATACCTTTGCCAAGATTACAACTCCAATGATGCTATCTGGTATTATTTCTGGAGCTATCCTATCTTGGGTCACAATGATTTCAGAACTCTCTACTTCTATCCTCCTCTACAATGTCAAAACAAGAACAATGACTGTAGCTATTTATACAGAGGTTCTCAGAGGGAATTACGGTGTAGCCGCAGCCTTGTCAACTATCCT
>CAUSQY010000156.1:0-2704 GCA_963533645.1 uncultured Streptococcus sp.
CTGTAAAACCAACATTCTTGATAAAGCGAATGGGCTGGTCACTGAGACAGGTCTTGGCATCCAACCCGCTCGGATTCATATGGGCAATCATCTCAGCCCGATTGACCAAGATTTCTAGTATATCATGAGGCAGGTCGGCTTGATAATAGTCAAAAACCGCACGAATGGCCGCTATGCTGATAGCCGCTGACGAACCCATCCCTCGTTTTTCAGGAATAGCCGAGTCAATCACACAGCGAATGCAGGCCTCTTTGATATCCAAATACTCCAGCGAGGCATACACCGCCATGGATAAGGTATCCTCCTCATAAAGACGCCATGGACTTTCAGAAGGGACTACCTTACAAGTCACTTCCACCTCTAAGAGAGGTAGGGAAATGGCAGGATAGCCGTATACAACAGCGTGCTCTCCTATTAAAATAATCTTACTATGTGCCTGACCGACACCAACTTTTTTTGTCATGTGTTCCTTTAAGCAGACGAAAAGACCGTCTCATTTCATACAGTAGTATTTTCTCCTATCTATTTTATTATATTTTCACAAAAAAAGCGATTGTTTCCTTCACAATCGCCTCTTTCATTATTGAACCCATTCGCCATTATAGTTGACGTAGTAGCCATCTACAGTGGTATTCACTGCTAAGGAACCTGAGTTATAAGCGTAGTACCATTTACCATTAACCTGGAACCAACCTGTCTTCATGTCACCATTATTTGCGTTTAGATAATACCAAGTCGAGCCTTCCTGATACCAACCAGTTGCCATGGCCCCTGATGAACGAAGATAGTACCACTTGTTACCAACATAAGTCCAACCTGTCTTCATATCACCATTTTTAGCATCTAAATAATACCAAGTCGAACCTTCCTGATACCAACCAGTTGCCATGGCTCCTGATGAACGAAGATAGTACCACTTGTTACCAAGATATTTCCAACCAGTTTGCATTGCAGCGGTTGTTGGATCTAGATAGTACCAAGTTGAATCATCGATTGTCCAACCACGTGCTAGCTCCCCAACAGTCAATCTGTTGATGCGAGAATCAAATCCACCATCCTTCAGTAAATAATACCAGCGCCCCTCATCATAAACCCAACCAGTTTTTAAGGTGTGATAACTTCGTTGGTCTTCAAAATAATAGACTCGTTTCTCTGCTGGGCTATCATATTGTTCACCATGATATTTATCGATATTTGTATCGGTTTTCGCTTCTAAAATTTGCTTACCAACAAATTCTTGTAGTACGCCATCTTGATTAAAGTAGTACCATCTTGACATTGGCATATACTCTAATCTGATACCATTTGGGTAAGGACCAATTGTAGTACCTTTATCTGGCATGGGAATATACTGCCATCCAACAACCATCTCACCTGATACATGATCAAAATAATAGTACTTCCCATCAATCACTCGCCAGGCCGTTTCTTTGATGTCACCCTTCTTGTAGTAGGTTCTACCATTTTCTTGGACAAATTGCCAGCCTTCTGAATCAGCATCATCCGCCAATACGGTGCTTGTCGCTAGCAAAGCAAAGAAAAAGACTGCGAGTCCAACTTGCATCATTATTTTAAATTTCTTCATTAGATCTTCCTCCATAACTGATTGTAGCAAAGACCCGACTGTATGTCAATATATAGAACCTCCTCAAAAAAAGCAGTTACACAACTGCAACTGCTTTTCTATTCCTGCATGGTGTAACCAACACCACGCACGGTTTTAATGTAGCTTTTTTGACCTTTTACATCAAGCTTGCTACGTAGATAACGGATATAAACATCCACGATATTGGTTTCTGTCGCACTTTCGTACTTCCAAACACTTTCCAACAACTGCTCACGAGTCAAGACCTTCTTGCTTCCCATGAGAGTGGCCAAAAGGTCATACTCACGACGCGTCAGAGCAATCATCTCCTCGCCACGATAAACGGTATGATGTTCTACATCCATACGCAAATTGCGGTATGACGTTGGAACCTTCATCTGACTACAGTGTTGGTCAATGAAGTCCCGACCTCGGAAAATCGCTGAAATACGAGCTACCAGATTATCAATAATCACTGGCTTATAGATGTAAGAAACGGCGAAGCGCTGGATTGTCTCAATCTGGTCTTGCAATTCTTCGCGATGGTCCAAGACCATAATCACTGAGGCTGGTTTTGTCCGACTCAGCTTGTCTGCAAAATTCTGGGCCGTCATATCCCCCAGATGAGCATTCAGTAAAATCAAGTCATAGTCCGTCTGGAGAGCCATGGAGAGGGCTTTTTGCCCCTCCTCGACTAGATCAACTCGGTATTGCTCTTTTTGGAGTTCCAGACTGAGAAAATGAGCGAGATTTCGTTCTTTCTCAAGTAATAAAATCCGTTTCCCCATGGCAGACCTACTTATTTTTCGTCATACCAAGAGTAGTGGAAGGTTCCTTCTTTGTCTTTACGTTGGTAAGTGTGGGCACCAAAGTAGTCACGTTGTGCTTGGATCAAGTTAGCTGGAAGGTCAGCTGAACGGTAGCTATCAAAGTAAGTAATAGCTGCTGAGAAAGTTGGTACTGGTACACCAGCTTGAACAGCAAGAGCTACGATATCACGCACTGCTTGTTGGTACTTGGCAGTAACATCCAAGAAGTACTCATCCAAGAGAAGGTTTGCAAGGTCTGCATCACGGTTGTAAGCATCTGTGATCTTTTGCAAGAAACGAGAACGGATGA
>CAUSQY010000157.1:0-2697 GCA_963533645.1 uncultured Streptococcus sp.
GAAGCTGTAACTAGCGGTCAAGCTGATCTTGGAGTATGTATCTGTGGTACTGGTGTTGGTATCAACAACGCTGTAAATAAAGTTCCAGGTGTCCGTTCTGCCTTGGTTCGTGATATGACAACAGCCCTTTATGCTAAAGAACAATTGAACGCCAACGTTATCGGTTTTGGTGGTAAGATTACTGGTGAATTGCTCATGTGTGACATCATCGAAGCTTTCATCCATGCTGAATACAAACCATCTGAAGAAAACAAAAAATTGATTGCGAAAATTGAACACGTTGAAAGTCACAATGCTCAACAAACAGACGCAAACTTCTTCACTGAATTCCTTGAAAAATGGGATCGCGGAGAATACCACGACTAAGAGGTGACCTATGATTTTAACAGTCACAATGAACCCATCCATTGATATTTCCTATCCCTTGGATGAGTTGAAGATTGATACTGTCAATCGTGTGGTGGATGTAACCAAAACGGCTGGTGGTAAGGGACTCAATGTTACCCGAGTACTTTCAGAATTTGGAGATTCTGTTCTTGCTACTGGTTTAGTTGGTGGTAAACTTGGTGAGTTTTTGGTTGAAAATATCGATGATCAAGTAAAGAAAGATTTCTTCTCAATTCAGGGAGAAACTCGTAACTGTATCGCTATTCTCCACGGAGACAACCAAACAGAAGTCCTTGAAAAAGGTCCTGAAGTATTGGAACAAGAAGGTCAAGACTTTTTGGAACATTTCAAAAAACTCTTGGAGTCAGTTGAAGTAGTAGCTATCTCAGGTAGTCTGCCAGCTGGTCTTCCAGTTGATTACTATGCGAGCTTGGTAGAACTTGCTAATCAAGCTGGCAAGCCTGTTGTCTTGGACTGCTCTGGTGCAGCACTTCAGGCGGTTCTTGAATCACCACATAAACCAACAGTCATCAAACCAAATAATGAGGAATTGTCTCAGCTTCTTGGAAGAGAAGTTTCTGAGGATTTGGATGAATTAAAAGAAGTACTTCAAGAACCTTTGTTTGCAGGTATTGAATGGATTATCGTTTCACTTGGTGCCAACGGTGCCTTTGCCAAACATGGTGACACTTTCTACAAGGTAGATATTCCTAGAATTCAGGTGGTAAATCCTGTTGGATCTGGAGACTCTACTGTGGCAGGAATTTCTTCAGGACTTCTTCATAAAGAATCGGATGCAGAATTACTCATCAAGGCAAATGTCCTTGGTATGCTCAATGCTCAAGAAAAAATGACTGGTCATGTCAACATGGCCAACTATCAAGCTCTATATGATCAATTAATAGTAAAAGAGGTATAAAATGGCTTTAACAGAACAAAAACGTGCACGCTTAGAAAAACTTTCTGATGAAAATGGTATCATCTCAGCTCTTGCATTTGACCAACGTGGTGCTTTGAAACGCCTCATGGCTCAACACCAAACAGAAGAACCAACTGTGGCTCAAATGGAAGAACTTAAAGTTTTGGTAGCAGATGAATTGACTAAATACGCTTCATCTATGCTTCTTGACCCTGAGTATGGACTTCCAGCAACTAAAGCTCTTGATGAAAAAGCTGGTCTTCTCCTTGCTTATGAAAAAACAGGTTATGACACAACAAGCACAAAACGCTTGCCAGACTGCTTGGATGTTTGGTCTGCAAAACGTATTAAAGAAGAAGGTGCAGATGCAGTTAAATTCTTGCTTTACTATGATGTAGATAGCTCAGACGAACTCAACCAAGAAAAACAAGCTTACATCGAACGTATCGGTTCTGAATGTGTGGCTGAAGATATCCCATTCTTCCTTGAAATCCTTGCTTACGATGAAAAAATTGCTGACGCAGGTTCTGTAGAATATGCTAAAGTAAAACCACACAAAGTTATTGGTGCTATGAAAGTCTTCTCAGACCCACGCTTTAACATTGATGTCTTGAAAGTTGAAGTTCCTGTTAACATTAAATATGTTGAAGGCTTCGCTGAAGGTGAAGTAGTTTATACACGTGAAGAAGCAGCAGCCTTCTTCAAAGCACAAGATGAAGCAACTAACTTGCCATACATCTACTTGAGTGCTGGTGTATCAGCTAAACTCTTCCAAGATACTCTTGTATTTGCTCATGAATCAGGTGCAAACTTTAACGGAGTTCTTTGTGGCCGTGCAACATGGGCTGGATCAGTTGAAGCTTACATCAAAGATGGTGAAGCAGCAGCTCGCGAATGGCTTCGCACAACTGGATTTGAAAACATTGACGAACTCAACAAAGTTCTTCAAACAACAGCGACTTCATGGAAAGAACGCGTGTAAGCAAGTCCTCCTAGGTTAGGAACATGAATATAAAAAAATTTAAAAAAAGTTGTATGTAAAGGTTTACAAAATAACTTACTTGTGCTATACTTAAATCACAAGTTAATACAAGGTGAGTGTTACTAAGTAATATTAGGCATGATCACAGGTGAATTAGAAATCGGCTGATTTTCTAGTTCATTTGTGGTCATTTTTTGTACTAATATACCTTTAAGATATAAAAGGAGGTTGACATGTATCGAATTCTAAATCCAATAAATCATAATGTTTCGCTTGTCAGGAATGATAAGGGAGAAGAAGTGATTGTAATTGGTAAGGGGATTGCATTTGGGAAGAGGAAGGGAGATTTGATTACTGAACATCAGGTTGAGAAAATCTTTCGGATGAAGACCGAAGAGTCAAGAGAAAA
>CAUSQY010000158.1:0-2694 GCA_963533645.1 uncultured Streptococcus sp.
TTGAGTAGTCATTCATCAAGTTGACCAGAGTCTGAAGGAGAGTCCCATGCACCTCCACTAGGTAGGTGCGCATACTCGAGATGGCCTGACCTTGGAGATTTGCGCTTAATGTAAAAACAGGAACTTGCTTACAACTAAAAGTGAATAAGCAAGTTCCTTACAAGCTATTTCAATGGCGATACATAATCATCTGGAAGCTTACCTCTCCAGTCAATCCATTTTTTTTCCGCAAGTGGAATTAATGTCTCAAGCTCTTCCTGAGTAAATAATTCCCAACTCTTAGGATTAGCTATTAAAGGAGTTAAGCCTTTTAATATAAATTGTTTCTCACTAGCTTTCTTTTCTTCTTCCGTCGGTGGCCAACGATCGGTCTGAAGTTTACTTAATACTTCTAACTCCGTTCTCTCTCCACTTTCTAATAAGGCAAATAACTCGTTTGGTAATTCATAAACCACTCGCTGAGGGGCAATTCCTCCCTCCTCAGTAACGTAATAAAGCTTATTACCATCTCTCCAAATGTGCTGACCATAACCTTTTACTTCTTCGAACTGGATAACATCTTCCCAGCCTAATTTACTATGTTCCATGTATGTTCTCCTCTCTTGGTACTAATATCTTCCATAACACCTTCTGGAATATCTCCTGGGAAAGTTCGTCCGGTTGGTCTCCACCAGTCATTGGCCCCAGATTCATTTCCACTTGGTATTGAAATCCCTTTTTTCGCTACTACTTCTGGAGTGACATCCAAACGATAAAGTGGACCGTCTCCTAAATAACCTTCATCAAATCCTAATATAATTTCATAAAGACGATTATCTCCATTAGCAACCTTTTCAATGATATCTGCATGTTCTTTACTCAACCAGAAACTTGTTCCATCATTACCTCCAACAATACCTCCATTCCAACTTTCGCTTGGTTGAAATTTTTGGAATCTGGATGCACCATTCTCAAATTGTTGTCTGTGTGCTTTTACATATTCTGGAGTATACACATTTTCTACATTCGGACGGTTGTTTTTAGACATTGATAACACACTATCAAAGGAATAATCTGGTTGATACTCCACTTTAGGTGCATTCTTAGAAATATTAAAAATTAATTCCCTTTCTTCAGGAGTTAATTTGTCAAAGACTTTCTCTAGATATCTTTCTCGAGTTGCAAAGTCTTTAAACCCTGAACTCTCCCTCGCAAGCCTGCTTTCTTCTATATTTCTTATAATCTGTTCGCGGTTATACTTTGGTTTAGCTAAGTCATCCATATTGTGCATTTTGGATTGGGAAGTATTCCGATTCCAACTATCAATTATAGATTTCTCCTTCGCTACATACTGTTTAAACTTCGAACTCTCCCTCGCAAGTTTGCTTTCTTCTATATTTCTTAGAATCTGTTCGCGGTTATACTTTGGTTTAGCTAAGTCATCCATATTGTGCATTTTGAATTTGGAAGTATTCTGATTCCAACTATCAATTATAGATTTTTCCTTCGCTACATACTGTTTAAACTTCGAACTCTCCCTCGCAAGCCTGCTTTCTTCCAGATTCTTCAGAATCTGTTCGCGGTTATACTTCGGTGCTTCGACGTCTACCTTCACCTTATTGAGACTAAACTTGCTGGCTGCTGAGGAAGCCGTATAGCCTCCTACGATATTCCCGATAAAGTTGGCGGTTTGGGCATCTTCTTCGCTTCCACCTAGGAGCTTAGTCCCATGATAGGCAACCTGACCGGCTGTATAGGCACTAGCTTCCCCTATCGCAAACTGGGTCAAGCCCTTGACAACGCTCTGGGTCTGCCCTATGGGAATCATGATAGCACTCGCCGTCACAAAGACATTTCCAACATCATGATACAGCTTGTCATTGCCCATAAATACAGTATCTCTGATGTGGTTATAGGATTTCGTCTGGATATCCCCTGCATTCCCAAGTACGATATTATGAACGCCTTCTGCTGCATTAGACGTACCATAGATTGTTGCCCCCAGACCTGAAGTTAAGCCAAACCCAACAACCAAGGGAGTCGCAGATCCCATGGTTCCTATAATTGCGAGTATACCAATCGCAACGGTCAACACACCCAAACCCAACTCTTTCCAACCGTTCTTGGCACGATCCTCTGCAGCCAAGGCCTCAAAACGGACCTTGTCTCGCTCCTGGGCTGCCTTCACGCGCTCAACTCGGCTCTCCATCTGCTGGGTCGCCTGTTTGTAGGCTATCGCAAAGCGTTGAACAGACTTGAGTTTGGCAAAATCTCCTGACTGATAAGTCCCTACCGTACGTGTCTTACCTGCATGTTCTGTTATCAAGGCCTTGGTCGCAGCTAGAAGTTCCTTAAAGGCGACCAAATCCTGACTCGCATGGTTGCTTTCATACTGAGTGATAGAGCTGTCCAAGTTCTTGATCTGATTGAGCAAAAAGTTATAGTCCATGACCGTGCTGGTATGACTGCTTCCATCATAGCTCACCAAATCCGAAATCTTGTCCTTGGTCGTATTCAAGAGCTCAATCTCGTTCTTTAACTTATCCCTCGAACCCTTCAAATCACTATGTAATCGCGTAAACTCCTGACCAGGTAGCTTTGTATGCAGGTGACTATCAATCTGGTAGTAACCGTCCTTGTACAGTAGGAGATTGGTTGAGTAGTCATTCATCAGGTTGACCAGAGTCTGAAGGAGAGTCCCATGCACCTCTACTA
>CAUSQY010000159.1:0-2687 GCA_963533645.1 uncultured Streptococcus sp.
TTTTCAGCCTGTTGGCGCCACATAACGACATTGATAAAATCAGCCTCACGTTCGCCATTTTGACTCTTAAATGTACGGTTTACTGCAAGAGTAAAAGTCGCAACTGCTACATTTGATGGGGTATAACGCAACTCAGCGTCACGTGTCATACGCCCTACAAGTACAACATTGTTAATCATAATTTACCTTCTTACGCGTCAAGTTTGACGATCATGTGACGAAGAATGTCAGCGTTGATTTTTGAAAGACGGTCAAACTCTTTAAGAGCTGCGTCGTCGTTTGCTTCAACGTTAACGATGTGGTAAAGTCCTTCACGGAAATCTTGGATTTCGTATGCAAGACGACGTTTTTCCCAGTCTTTTGATTCAACAACAGTTGCACCGTTGTCAGTCAAGATAGAGTCAAAGCGTGCTACCAAAGCGTTTTTAGCTTCTTCTTCAATGTTTGGACGAATAATATAAAGAATTTCGTATTTAGCCATTGATATGTTCCTCCTTTTGGTCTAATGACCCCAAGACTTTGCAAGGGGTAAGTGAGGTTTGCTCACAATTAACTATTATACTAGAAATACTAGTAGATAGCAAGAGAAAAAAGATAAAAATGAAAAATAACTCTATTGATTAGAAATAACATTCTCTTTCAGTTCTAAAGCTCTGGCCATCTCTTTCAAAATGAAAAATAGTGAAAAGGCGACTATTACTAAAAAGAATCCTAAGTAAATAAAGGCTTCTACAAAACCTAGAGCATCAATCAGCCACCCCGTCAGAGGAAAAATAACAATCATACTCAGGCTGAACATCATGGAGTATACACTTAGCATGGTTGCACGTACCTCACTTGGGAGTCGCTTTTGTAAATCGTTGTCAAAAATCGGTTGAAAGAGAGCATATAAGGCGTTACTAATCAAATAAATGAAAATATAAATCAGTGGCGTACCAAAGTAGGAAAGTAAGTAGGTCACTCCCGTTAAGAGTACAAGAATTGGAAAGATCTTTAAGGCTGCATACTTCTTTCCAATCTTACTCGCTAGATAAACTGCCCAGATATTTAAAACACTGCCGATTAACATGACCATCGAAATCTGCCATCCTTCTAAGTCCGGCAGTTGATTTTGATAGTAAAAATAAAACATGCACATCAGTGTCCCGATGATTTGGGACAGAAGCATCCAACCAAAAAGACTGGGATTTCTCTGCAGCTCCTCTTTGACAGTCCACATAATCCTTTTAATGGTCAGACGCTCAGATTTTTGCGCTTTAACACTAGGCTCTTTTAGCATCCAAGTTAAGAATAGGACAATTATAGAAGTGGCAATCATGATATAGTAGGTCAAGTGCAATTGACCATGGACAAAAAATCCCGCTAAAACGGTCCCCAAAGACCGAGTTCCTTCTGCTACTCCTGACATAAAACTTGAGATAGACAAGTAGCGCTCTTTTAATCCAGCCTCCACGGCCGAATCATAAACCATGGCTGCACTCGTGCCCGAATCAAAATTATATGACAAGGCACTCACCACCATCGCGAGGGCATAAATCCAAAAATTACCTTGCCCTACTAACATGAGAATAGAAGATACGATCCCAGCAATCCGACTGAGATAAAGATTGGTTTTATATGAATAGCGGTCAGCTAACATGCCAGAGGGAATTTCACAAATGACACTGGTGGCATGAAAAATGCTTTCCAATAAGCCGACCTGCCAAAGTGACATCCCATTTTGACTGAGAAATAAAATCCAAAAGCTAGTTATGCCTAGAAAGGCAAAAAATTCCACTCCAGCCATGAGACCGATATTCTTCCGATAATTTGGTTTAAACATCATTTCTCCTTTAACAAGTGTATATATCCTTGTGTCTGTCACTTGTTAGTCCTAACTTTACATGTTTCTCACCTCTTCCTTCAAGTATTATGGTGTTTTGAAAAAACGCCTATTATGGCGTTTTAGTCTTTTTATGGTTTGATACGGTGCAACATACGTGGGAATGGAATGGCTTCACGGATATGTTTTGTACCTGCTGCGAAAGTTACCATACGCTCGATACCGATACCAAATCCACCGTGTGGTACTGTACCGTATTTACGAAGGTCAAGGTAGAATTCATACTCTGTACGATCCATACCAAGTTCATCCATCTTAGCAACAAGGGCATCGTAGTCTTCCTCACGCATAGATCCACCGATGATTTCTCCATAACCTTCTGGAGCAAGCAAGTCTGCACAAAGCACGCGCTCTGGATTTCCAGGAACTGGTTTCATGTAGAAGGCCTTGATGGCTGCTGGATAGTTCATGACAAATGTTGGCACACCAAAGTGGTTTGAGATCCAAGTTTCATGTGGTGAACCAAAGTCATCTCCATGTTCCAAATGCTCGTAGTCTGCATCAGCATCATTTTCATGCTCTTGCAAGAGGTCAATGGCTTGATCGTAAGTGATGCGTTTGAAAGGCTCTGCAATGTAGCGTTTCAAAAGCTCAGTATCACGTTCCAAAGTTTCCAAGGCTTGAGGAGCACGGTCAAGAACACCTTGGAGAAGGGCTTTTACATAAGCTTCTTGCAAGTCAAGTGACTCATCGTGTGTCAGATATGAGTACTCCGCATCCATCATCCAGAACTCAGTCAAGTGACGGCGTGTTTTTGATTTTTCAGCACGGAATACTGGACCAAAGTCAAAGACACGACCAAGAG
>CAUSQY010000160.1:0-2663 GCA_963533645.1 uncultured Streptococcus sp.
AACATTTACCATCCACACAGTAGAATCAGCACCAGCAGAAGTAAAAGAAGTTCTTGAAACAGTACAAAAAGACAACAATGGCTATATTCCCAACCTAATCGGTCTCTTGGCCAATGCTCCAACGGCGCTTGAAGCCTACCGAACTGTCGGAGCCATCAACCGTCGCAATAGCCTGACACCAGTGGAACGTGAAGTAGTGCAAATCACAGCTGCCGTAACCAATGGTTGTGCTTTCTGCGTGGCTGGTCATACTGCTTTTTCGATCAAACAAATCCAGATGAATGATGATCTTCTCCAAGCTCTTCGCAACCGTACTCCAATCGAGACAGATCCAAAACTTGATACTCTAGCTAAGTTTACCTTGGCGATTATCAATACCAAAGGGCGTGTGGGAGATGAAGCCTTGGCTGAATTTTTGGAAGCTGGCTACACGCAACAAAATGCCTTGGATGTAGTTCTCGGCGTTAGTCTTGCTAGCCTCTGCAACTATGCCAACAACCTAGCCAATACGCCTATTAATCCAGAATTACAACCTTATGCCTAGTTCGAATCAGAAAGAAAAAATGAAGACTGAGCAATCCAGTCTTCATTTTTCTATGCTATTTTAAGCGCTTTTATGCTATACTAATAATAACATGATTATTGGAGGATCGGATGAAAAAGCTCCCCTTGGTATTTTCTGGCTGTTTATTAGGTCTAGCAGGTGCAGGAAATCTGATTGCAGATACTTGGCCAGTTCTGTCGCATTTATTGAGTCTGATTGGTCTAGTGTTGTGGATTTTCTTTCTGATTCTTCATCTTTTTAATTGGGAAGAAACCAAGCAAGAATTGACCAAGCCCCCTCTTTTATCTGGGATGGCCACTTTTCCTATGGCTGGGATGATTTTATCGACCTATGTCTTTCGCGTATTCCCTGCTCTTCCTATAGTAGCACAAGGGATCTGGTGGTTTTCCTTTCTCTTGGATTTGGCTTTGATTGCGACTTTCACCATCAAATTTGCCTGTCCAGGTCGGAGGGTTAATGCGACTCCTAGCTGGACGGTACTCTATGTAGGGATAGCAGTAGCAGCCCTGACCTATCCTCTTGTCGGTATCATTGAAATTGCCTATGCAACCTTGAGTTTTGGTTTTGTCTTGACCTTCTATCTCTATCCGCTTATTTATAGCGATTTAAAGAAATCTCCACTCCCACTAACCTTGCTTGGACAGGAAGGAATCTACTGTGCTCCCTTTTCTCTGCTCTTGGCTTCCCTGGTTCGAGTTGGAGAAGCAAGTTTACCGACTTGGCTCTTGATTGTCATGATTTTGGCATCTCAGTCCTTCTTTTTCTTTGTTTTAACTCGCCTGCCCAATATTTTAAAACAAGGATTTCAACCAGCCTTCTCAGCCCTCACCTTTCCAACCATTATCACAGCTACTTCGCTCAAGATGGCTCAGGGGATCTTGAAACTTCCATTTCTGGATTATCTGGTGTTTGCTGAAACTGTTATATGCCTCACTATTTTATTCTTTGTATTGGGTGCTTATCTGATTTGGTTACGAAAAAAGGTCTAGCTAGAAATAGCTAGGCCTTATTTTTTATGCTTTGATAACTTCAGCTCCACCCATATATGGACGAAGAGCTTCTGGAATAGTTACAGAACCATCTTCATTTTGGTAGTTTTCAAGAATGGCAGCCACCGTACGTCCAACTGCAAGTCCAGAACCATTCAAAGTGTGAAGGAGTTTCACCTTGCCATCTGCTTCATCACGGTAACGGATTTGGGCACGACGGGCTTGGAAATCTTCTGTATTTGAACAGCTTGAGATTTCACGGTAGGTATTTTGTGCTGGAATCCAAACTTCCAAGTCGTAAGTTTTAGCAGCTGAGAAGCCCATATCTCCAGTAGAGAGAGCAACGACACGGTATGGAAGGTTGAGTTTTTGAAGGATATTTTCAGCGTTGGCTGTCATTTTTTCCAATTCTTCGTAAGATTCTTCTGGTTTGGCAAATTTGACCATTTCAACCTTGTGGAATTGGTGCAGACGAATCAAACCACGTGTATCACGACCAGCAGAACCAGCCTCAGAACGGAATGAAGGGCTCATAGCGGTAAAGTAGATTGGTAGGTCTTTACCGTCAAGGATTTCATCACGGTAGTAATTTGTCAAAGGCACTTCAGCTGTAGGAATGAGGACATAATTAGTGTCTTTCAATTCAAAAGTGTCTTCCTTGAATTTTGGATATTGACCAGTACCAAACATAGAGTCATGGTTAACTATGTAAGGCGTGATGACTTCCGTATAGCCCTCTTTACCATGCTCATCCAACATGAAGTTGTAGATAGCACGTTCCAAACGAGCCCCAAGTCCTTTATAGAAGAGGAAGCGAGCTCCTGTTACCTTACCACCGCGTTCCCAGTCAAGGATACCAAGGTCTTCACCAAGATCCCAGTGAGCTTTTGGCTCGAAGTCAAACTCGCGTGGGCTACCCCAACGGCGAACTTCCACATTGTCATCTTCGTCAGCCCCAACAGGAACGCTGTCAGCAGGGATGTTTGGAAGAGTAGTGGTAAATTCTGTCAATTTAGCATCGATGTCTGCCAATTCAGCATCCAAAGCTTTGACCTCAGCAGATAGAGTTTGCATGGCAGCAATCTTGTCATCTGCATTTTCCTTGTTGC
>CAUSQY010000161.1:0-2650 GCA_963533645.1 uncultured Streptococcus sp.
TATTCAAGTACGTAGATACGTTCTGTTACTTCCATGACCAGATTCATATCGTGTTCAATCAGCATGATCGTAATCTTAAATTCATCTTTGATACGACGAATTAACTCAGTCAATTCCGCTGTTTCCTGTGGGTTCATACCTGCTGCTGGTTCATCTAAAAAGAGAATTTTAGGTTCCGTAGCAAGGGCACGAACAATTTCCAAACGACGTTGTTGTCCGTAGGCAAGATTTTTAGCAAGAGTTTCTGCATCACCATCTAAATCAAAGATTTTCAGCAATTCCAAAGCCTTAGCCTTTAATTCTTTTTCACTCTTGTAAAAAGCTGGTAAGCGTAAGAAACTAGCAAAAACATGTTGTTTGTGATGGTTGCCAAAAGCAATCAAAACATTGTCCAAAACTGTTAAATCTTTAAAGAGACGGATATTTTGGAATGTACGTCCAAGTCCCAAAGAAGCAATCTTATAAGGTGACTTTCCATTCAAAAGGTGACCATCTAGTGTTACTGTTCCCTCACTTGGTTCATAAACACCCGTCAAGAGGTTGAAAAGGGTGGTTTTCCCAGCTCCATTTGGACCGATTAGTCCAACCAGTTCCCCTTCGTTCAATTCAAGAGTCACATCTCCAACAGCTGTTAGACCGCCAAAATGTTTGGTTAACTGTTTTACTTCAAGTAATGCCATTAGTTTTGTTCCTCCTTCTTAGATTTTTTAAAGAAACGTGATAGGCTCAATTCCCATGTTCCAAGGAGTCCACCTGGTCTGAAAATCATTACCAATACCAAGGCCAAAGCGTAGATAATCATACGCACGCTAGCAACATCTTGGAGAAGCATATTCAAAATTCCCAGAACAATAGCTGAAACAATGGCACCTGTAATTGAACCAAGTCCACCAAATACAACAATGATCAAAACGTTGATTGAGTTGATGAAAGTGTAATCTTTCGGTACAACTGAACCGATAAATCCTGCCTGAAGTGACCCTGCAATACTTGCAGTAATAGCACCAAAGACAAAGGCGATGATTTTAATTTTAGTCGTATTAACCCCAACTGACTCAGCAGCGATTTCATCCTCACGAACGGAGAGGGTTGAACGACCAATTGGACTACGCAAGAAGTTCAAGGTTGCAATGGTTGTAATCACGACAAAGAAGTAAACCATTTGCCAAGTTGTAAAGTTAGGAATTCCCAAGATACCTGCCGCACCATTTGTAAGGCTTCCGCCATTGATGATAAAGATACGGATAATTTCAGAAACACCTAGAGTCGCTACCGCAAGATAGTCCCCCTTCAAGCGCAAGGTTGGAATTCCGACAAGCAAGGCAATGGCTCCTGAAAGCAAAGCACCTACCAGCATAGCTCCAAAGAAGGCACCGTAGGTTGGTGATTTAGAACCAATAATAGCTGCTGCATAGGCACCAATCGCCATGAAACCAGCATGACCAAGTGAAAATTGTCCTGAAAAACCAACGATTAAGTTGAGACCAACAGCCAGAATAATATTAATTCCAATTTGTTGTAAAATCTGTACATAGAATAGGTTGAGTACTCCGACTGAAACCAGTACACTAATCAAGCCATAGCCAGCTAACAAAAGGAGTAACCATAGAATATTAACTTTTAAATTTTCCTTCATCGTTTACACCTTCTCTTTCACATTTTTACCAAGGATACCAGCTGGGCGGACAATCAAGATCAACAACAAGATTCCATAAACAATGGCATCACGGAAGTCTGACATCCCAAAGGCTGTCGCAAAGGTTTCCAATAGACCAATCACAAAACCACCAAGAGCCGCACCAGGAATGATTCCGATACCACCAAGTACAGCGGCAACGAAAGATTTAAGACCTGGAGTAACCCCCATCAAAGGCTCAAGAGAGTTATAATAGAGGGCAATCAGAACACCAGCCGCACCCGCAAGAGCAGAACCCAAAGCGAAGGTAAAGCTGATAGTACGGTTTACATTGATCCCCATCAATTGCGCTGCATCGCTATCTACGGATACTGCACGCATGGCTTTCCCCATCTTAGTCTTTTGGACAATGACTTGTAACAAAATCATCAAAATCAAGGAAATGGCCAAAATCATTAACTGCACGTTTGTTAGGCTAACTGGTCCCAAATCATAGCGAACTGTTTGAATCGCTTGAGGGAAGGCACGGGTATTGGCACCAACCAGATAGACCATGCCATACTCCAATAGGAAAGAAACCCCAATAGCTGTAATCAAAACAGCAATACGAGTAGAGTGGCGCAAAGGTCGGTAAGCAAGAAACTCAATCACGACACCAAGGATGGCTGTCGCTAGCATAGCTACAATAAGCGCTACAAAGAAATTCATTTGGAAAGAATTAATCAAGAAATAACCGATAAAGGCTCCCATCATATAAATATCACCGTGGGCGAAGTTGATGAGCTTGATAATTCCGTAAACCATGGTATATCCTAGGGCTAACAGCGCGTAAACACTACCTAGAATCAAACCATTTACTAGTTGTTGGAGCATAAGATTCACTCTTTCTATTTATAATTTCGAGGGTTTTCCCTCACTTTTTGATAGGTTCTTAAACATCGAAACAGGGAGTGAGTCAGAGGCTCATTCCCTATTTCAACATTTTTCTATTATGGTTTTACAACTTCTGCTGCT
>CAUSQY010000162.1:0-2585 GCA_963533645.1 uncultured Streptococcus sp.
GACGGAAGATAGAGATTGGGCTAGTCACACTGAGAATATTCCAGTTAGACCAGTCTAGGGCTGGAGCGGATTGTCCTGCTGTATAGATGAGAGCAGCCGCCTCACCAAAAATACGACCAGAAGCTAAGACGACCCCAGTCACAATACCTGGAAGGGCTTCTGGAATGACCACATGGACCACTGTCTCCCAGCGAGAAATTCCAAGGGCCAAGCCGGCCTCACGTTGCGTATGGTGAACGTGTTTCAAGCTGTCTTCAACATTACGAGTCATCTGAGGCAGGTTAAAGACTGTCAAGGCCAAGGCACCTGAAATGATTGAAAATCCATACTCAAACTGAACTACAAAGATCAAGTAACCAAAGAGACCTACAACCACTGATGGCAGTGAAGACAAGATTTCAATACAGGTTCTGACAAAGTTGGTCACAGGACCTTTTTTGGCATATTCAGCTAGGAAAATCCCAGCCCCCATAGATAAGGGAACAGAGATAATCAAGGTAATAACCAGAAGGAAGAAGGAATTATAGAGCTGAATTCCAATCCCTCCACCTGCTTGGTAAGAAGATGATTTGCCAGTCAAGAAAGACCAAGAGATGTGGGGCAAACCACGAACCAAGATATAAAGAATCAAGGATGCCAAGATGGCAACGATAATTCCTGCAATCGAGTAGAGGACAGCTGTTGCAATTTTATCTAATTTCTTAGCGTGCATAGTTTTTCTTTCCTCTTTCTTTCGTAATCAATTTAATCACACTGTTGAAGGCCAAACTCATCAAGAGCAAGACTAAGGCCAGTGACCAGAGTACGTTATTATCAACTGTACCCATGACGGTATTTCCGATACCCATGGTCAAAACAGACGTCAAGGTCGCAGCAGGTGTTGTTAATGAAGTTGGGACAACGGCTGAGTTTCCGACCACCATCTGAATGGCCAAGGCCTCACCAAAGGCACGCGCCATCCCAAAGACCACTGCTGTGAAAATCCCTGAACGCGCCGCCTTCAAGGTCACGCGCCAGATGGTTTGCCAACGAGTGGCTCCCATAGCCAAACTAGCTTCGCGGTAGTGACGAGGCACCGCACGCAAGCTATCGGTTGTCATAAAGGTTACCGTCGGTAAAATCATGACAAAGAGAACGAAAATTCCTGACAAAATTCCAAAACCAGTTCCACCAAAGACACTACGGACAAAGGGAACTACGACCTGCAAACCGATAAATCCATACACGACTGAAGGAATCCCGACCAGCAATTCAATAGCTGGTTGCAAGATTCTAGCACCTTTTGGTGAGACTTCAGTCATAAAGACTGCCGCACCAATGGCAAAAGGAGTTGCGATAAGGGCTGATAGGATTGTGACAATAAAGGAACCCAAAATCATAGGAAGGGCACCAAATTGTTTACCTGAAGGATTCCAAGTTTGGCCAAATAGGAAATCAAAGATGTTGACCCCATTGACAAAGAAGGTCGACAAACCTTTTTGGGCTACGAAAATCAAAATCATGGCCACAATGATGACAATCAAAGACAGACAGGCAAAGGTCAAGCCTTTTCCTAGTTTCTCTAGACGAGAGTTCTTTGAGGGAGAAAGTAATTTTTTAGCTAATTCTTCTTGATTCATTAGTGACTCCCTTCTAGTGCTGTCACCGTTCCTACAGCATCTTTTTCAACCTTCATTTCCTTGACAGAAATATAGCCCATTCCCTTAACGATTCCACTTTGCGCTTCATCTGAGAGGACAAAGTTGAGAAATTCTGCCACCAATTCATTTGGTTGACCTAGGGTATACATGTGTTCATAAGACCACAAAGGCCAGTTATTGGTTGTAACATTTTCTGCAATCGGCTCATAGCCATTCAACTTCATACGTTTAACCGAGTCATCCACATAGGCAAAGGCTAGGTAAGAAATGGCTCCTGGTGTCTGGGAAACAATGTTTTTGACCATCCCATTTGAATCCTGTTCTTGACTCTGCACGGCAGATTGACCATCCATGATAACACTATCAAAGGTTGCACGCGAACCAGAACTTGCCGCGCGGTTGATAATGGAAATGGCTAGGTCTTTCCCACCGACTTCTTTCCAGTTGGTCACTTGACCTGTGAAGATGCTACGGAGTTGTTCAGTTGTCAGATTTTCAACATCAACTTCCTTGTTCACAATCACTGCCAAGCCCGCTACAGCTACCTTATGGTCCACTAGAGCGGATGCGTTGATACCGTCTTTTTCCTCGGCAAATACGTCTGAATTTCCTACATCAACGGCTCCAGACTGAACCTGAGACAGACCTGTACCAGATCCTCCACCTTGGACGTTGACTGTTTTTCCAACGTGCATAGAGCCAAATTCATCTGCTGCTGCTTCGACCAAGGGCTGAAGAGCCGTTGAGCCAACAGCTGTCATGGATTCCCCACGATCAATCCAGCTAGCACATCCCGCCAAAGAACCTGCTAGCAAAAGAGCCGCAAGGGATAGAGCGAGTTTTTTCCTTTTTTTCACTGTTTTTCTCCTTGAAAATAATGGTGAATGCTGTGAATTTTTTCAACTATTTATTTATGTTTTTCTTTTTTAAAATTGGGAGCCAACT
>CAUSQY010000163.1:0-2543 GCA_963533645.1 uncultured Streptococcus sp.
TATATCACAAATTGTTCTCTTTGGAAACTGGCACTGTCTTCAAACTTCATCCTCAACACTATATTAGTGACCCGTTTTCTGTCTTTTATCCTCTAAGGCTTGATTAATTCGTTGGGTGAGTTTGTGAGTTTGCCAGATTTGATACAACCATATCAATCCATAAATTAACAAGAAAAAGAACCAAAGCAAGGGACTCCACAAGGCTGAACCCCAACCAAAAAATAGAGAGGTCAATACTAAGATAGTAGCCGTCACTAATAAATGAACTCCTACACGTATACTAAAAGCAAGAAACTCTAGCTTTTCAAGTATTAAAGTCAATACCCCCATAATTCCACCCATTAAAAACAGAGCTAGAATATTTTTTGTCATTGGTTCAGGATAGGTAATGCTTGGATAACACTGAGCTAATAACATCATACTCAAATAAAAGAAGGAAGCCGTGCGCATTCCCGATACAAAATAATCAATTAATCGTTTCATGATTTTCTCCTATAAACCTAGATAATTCATTAAGGACTTAACGTATTTCCGACTCACACTAGATTTGATGCCCCGAGTCATTTTAGCCATCATGTTCCCTGAAAAACTATCTGATAACGATTCTAAGTGGTCAATGTTTATAATTGAATGTCGTGATATCTGTATAAAGTTACGTCGGTTAATCCGATTCTGAAAGTTTGTCAATGTTTCCTTAGTTTTATAAATCCCATCTACCGTATAAATGGTCAACAAGTTCTTATCGATATCTGCTAGAATAAGATCCTCAATTTTCACCATAACCAGATGATCATCCGTTCGAATAGGAATGACCACCTGATTGGTCGTTGAAAATTGTTCTAAATACTCCATGACTTCCCTTGCTTGGTCGGTTAACTGAGCTGCCTGAATTACAATATGTGGGTCCTTTTCTGAAAACTCTGCCTTCATTTCAAAACGAATCTTCATTTTCTCTCCAATATACTTTTATTTTCTCCTGCTAAATACTTTAACAAATAAAAGCCAAAGAAGAATAGCGACGAGACTGATAATAACCACTATAAAGTATGTCTCTTCCTTTGTCAATAGTTCTTGCCAGTTGATTTGGATTCCCATTTTTTCTTGAAATTCCTGTAACAATCTGCTATTTCCTGTAAATGCAGTCTCTAATGGTTCTTTCATTAAAATTTGTCGATAAAGAGAAGCAATATAAGTTGCAGGGGTACACTTCATGATAATCTGTGCAAAATCAGGTAATACTCCAATAGGGACATAAGTTCCTACTAAAAATCCAGAAGCAGTTCCCACTATAGTTGCCAGTTTGCCAAGGCTATCTACAGATTGAAAACGGTAAATCAAGAGAATATTTATCAAACTTGAAAGCAGACTACTTAACAACATAATCAAAGCAATTTCCGGTAAATGACTGATAACTGGACTCTCTTTAAAATAAAGCCCCATAACAGCAAACATAAACACCTGCATGACAAAAGAGATGGCAATACTACTGATTAGATAGGACACCTGTAAACCCCAGCTACCTAAATCTGTCAAGAAGAGATCTTGATCCACTTGATTTTCACGATCCTGTACCATTTGTGTAAGAGCCGTAAAACTGGTTGTAATCCCAGTCACAGCCAAGGTCCCACCCATCAGCCAGTTATTTAAAAGGTTCGTATTATCAGGGAGTTGGGACCAAGCATCCGTCAAGTTCTTCTGCAAAAAAATGATATAAAGGAGGAAGGAAATCAATGCCCCCAATAATGAGAAAAATACTCCTGAACGATTACGAAAATATAAGATAAAATTCCGTTTCAATAAAGCTAACATTAGCGAACCTCTCTTCCTGTAAGTGCAATAAAGGCATCATCCATGGTACCTGGACGAAACTCAAAAGAATCAATTTCTTCTCGTACTTTTGCCAAATATTCAATAGCTTCCAGTGATGTCCTTGGATAAAAAAGATATTCCAACTCATTTTCTTCCTTTACTGTCATTCCAGTCTGTAGCAACTTTTCTAAATCCTTCATTTCCTTAAAACGAATTTTTAGAATATTAGATGCATACTGACTTTTAATAACCGTCGCAGAACCTTGCGCAATCACTTTCCCATGATCAACGATATAAATCTGATCCGCTTCATCCGCTTCATCCAGATAATGAGTCGTTAAGATAATAGTCATCCCTTCATCCTTTTGTAGTCGAGACAGTAAATCCCAAATGGCTTTGCGAGTCTGAATATCTAGACCTGTCGTTGGTTCATCTAAGAAAAGAATATCTGGCTGTGAAAGAAGAGCACGCGCAATATCAACCCTACGTTTTTGCCCACCTGACAAAGTCCCATATAGTTGCTTCTGGAAAGCAGTCAAACCCAGTTGATGGATCAAATCATCCACACGACTTGCTACAATCTCCTTATACTGTTGAGCACGAATCGTAAGATTTTCTCTAACCGTCAACATCTCATCCAGTACACTAGCTTGAAAAACAACTCCGATTTTCGTATTTGGCGCATATCGAATCTGACCTTGTGTCGGCTTTTTCAAACCGATTAACATGGAAAT
>CAUSQY010000164.1:0-2543 GCA_963533645.1 uncultured Streptococcus sp.
ACATCTGCTTCTTCCATGGCAATTTCTGCCTGGTGCTTGATTTGTTCCATGAAAGGAGCATCGACATCATCGATTCCTCCTGTATCAATCATGCTAAAGGAACGATTGAGCCACTCACCCGTTGCATAGATACGGTCACGTGTCACTCCTTCGACATCTTCTACAATGGAGATTCGCTCACCAGCGATCCGATTAAATAGGGTTGATTTCCCAACATTGGGACGTCCTACAATGGCAATAGTTGGTAGGGCCATAATTTCTCACTTTCTACAATAACTTCTTCTGTTCAAGATTTTTTCTAGTTGAGCTTGGTTCAGCTTGACCAAACTGTTCTGCTAGGCGCTGACTCCAGCTTGTGGTCGCACGCGCTCCAGCATAGTCCGCCTGTACACGGTCATAAGCTTCGATTGCCTCAGTTGACTGTTCTTGGTATTCTTCCTCAAACACCACTTGATTCAATGGCAAGCGAGGTTTGACTTCATGTTCTTCATTTGGTAGTCCTAGTGCCATCCCAAAGACAGGATAGGTGTAGTCAGGCAGGTTAAAAAGCTCTGCCACTTCTTCTGACTTGTAACGCACCAAGCCAATAATGACACCACCATAGCCCAAGCTTTCAGCTGCCAGCAAGGCATTTTGACCAGCAAGAGCCGCATCGACCGAACTAATCAAGAGACCTTCCACACCTTGGGGTTGGAAGGTATCCGTATGGAGTCGTGCTCCCTTTTCTGCTCGGTTCAAATCTCCGACAAAGAGAAGGAAAACAGCTGACTGGCGAATGGCTTCTTGAGGCACCAATTCATACAAAGCATCTTTCTTCTCTTGACTTCGTACCACAATCACAGAGTAGGATTGAAAATTCTTCCAAGACGAGGCCATCTGGGCTGCTGTCAGGATTTCAGTCAAGTCTTCCTGAGGAAGGGCTTGCTCTTTAAATCTGCGCACTGAAGTATGAGCCTTCATTAATTTGATTGTTTCTGTCATCGACGGTTTACTCCTTCTAAACGAGTCTCCTCAGCCAAATAACGGATGCGTTCCATGACGCGTCTGGCTTCCCAGGTTTCGTCATTTCCATGTTTCCCTTTAGCGAAATGCAGCTCCAATTCTTCAAAGTTGAAGTTGGAGGTGAAAAAGGTCGGTAAATTTTCCTGCATCCGATATTGAAGAATGACTTGCAGGATTTCATCACGCACCCAAGCTGTTGATTGCTCGGCACCAATATCATCTAAAATCAGGACTTCAGACAGTTTAATCTCATCCACCAAGGTCTTGACATTACCATCACCGATAGCATTTTTGACATCAATGACAAAGCTAGGATAGTGGAGGAGAGTGGATGAAACACCACGTTTTTCTGATAAATCATGGGCTAAGGCAGCCACCATGAAACTTTTACCCACACCAAAGTCTCCATATAAGTAAAGACCTTTTCGAATAGCTGGATATTGCTCCACGAAGGCTAATAGCTTTTCAAAAACTGGCAAGCGACCCAAATCATCCAAGTCAACTTGAGCCAAACTAGCTTTCCTGAGACTAGCTGGCAGATTGATTAACTTGAGACGATTCTTAATAGCCGCTTCTTTTTCAGCCGCGATTAGTTCAGGAGTTTCTTCATAAGAAACGTCCGCATAGCCATGATTCATAACCAAAATCGGCTTGTAGCCTTTGGCAATATAATCCGTATCCCCACGGAGAAACTTGTCACGCTCGGTAATGTACTGATTAAACTTGGAGATACTGCGATTTAATTCCTCTGGAGTCAGGGATTCTTGCTGGATAAAGGCCGCAACATCAGGGTCCTTCATGATTTTCTGGACCAAATCTTGATAATGAAAACGGCTAGGTTGACGTTTGAGTACGTCTCCGACACTTTCCATCTAATCTCCTCCTTTTTCTAATCGAGCTAATAGTTCTTGTTTCTTACGTTCTAGTTCCAGACGAGTTTCCTCGCTGGTTTCATTCTTATAATCTGGATTGCTCCACTTGGGTACATTGGACTTGGCAGGACTGGGGTTACTGCTTTTTTGAGTCTGACTCTTCTGCCCTCGCTCACGGATGCGTAAGACTGCCTCTTCTGCCGAATGAATCTTTTGATAGGCATAGTCATTGGCTACCTTCATGGCATATTTCTCATTGATATTTGCCGAATCCACCTTATTAAAGGTCAATAAGAGAATGATATTGATGACTTCGTCCAGCAAGCCCAAACCAGCCATCTGTTGCAAGAGTTCTCTTTCTGTTTGGGTAATGGTCCCCTTGCGTGTTTGCTTGATTTCTGCCAAGAACTGCAGGGCAGTTTTACTTTTGGCTTCCTTGATAATGGTTGCTTCCTTAGGACTAAAGTCAGAGGAAACAGGTTTTTGAGCAATTTTTTCCCGCATGCGTTTGGTTGAAATAACCTGAGAAACAGCTGTTGACTTAGCCAATTGATAGGTTTCAAACCAAGTCCATTTCTTCTCCTCGGCAATGGCAAAGAGGTTTAAGACATCGGACTGCTCATCCGCAAAGCGAAGCCCATCTCGAGCCATAAGCTGACGAAAATGGTC
>CAUSQY010000165.1:0-2538 GCA_963533645.1 uncultured Streptococcus sp.
ACGGTAAAACTGCCAATATCACTACAACAGAAAATCCAGATGGAAGCCACACAATTACTATAACAAATCCAGATGGAACAACTAAAGAAACAGTTGTTAAGAATGGTAAAGATGGTAAGACTCCAAAAGTTGAAGTGACTGATAACAACGATGGAACTCACACTGTTAAAGTTACGGATGGAGATGGCAATGTTACGAATGCTATCATCAAAGATGGTAAAGATGGTAAAGCTGCAACAGCAACTACAACAGAAAACCTAGATGGAAGCCACACAGTAACAATCACTAACCCAGACGGAACTAAGAATGAGTTTGTTGTGAAAAATGGACGTGACGGTGTTGACGGACGTACTCCAACCGCATCTGTTCGTGATAATGGAGACGGAAGTCATACAATTGTTATTACAAATCCAGAAGGTGTTACAACTGAAACAACAGTACGTGATGGTAAATCACCAAAAGTTACTATTACTGATGAACAAAATGGAACTCATAAGATCTCAGTTCTAAATGGTGATGGAACAACTACTGAAACAATCATTAAAGATGGTAAATCACCAGTAGCAACAGTTAGAGATAACCATGATGGTACTTACACAATTCGTGTAGAAAACGGTAATGGTACTGTTTCTGAAACCACAGTTCGTGACGGTAAATCACCAACTGCTAAGGTTGTGGATAACGGAGATGGCACTCACACTATCACAGTTGTGAACTCAGACGGTACAACTACAACAACTACAGTTCGTGATGGTAAAGAACCAAAACTTGAAGTGATTGATAACAACAATGGTTCACACACTATTAAAGTGACAGGAGCTGATGGTAAAGAAACTACAACTACAATCTTTGATGGTAAATCACCAAAAGCGAACATCGTTGATAACGGAGACGGAACTCACACATTGACAATCGTAGATTCTGATGGTCGTGAATACAAATCTATTATCAAAGATGGTAAAGACGGTAAAGATGGCGTTTCACCAACTGTAACTGTTAAAAATAATAACGATGGAACTCACGTTGTTACAATCACTAATCCAGATGGAAGTAAGACAGAAATGGTGATTAAAGACGGTAAAGATGGTAAATCACCAAAAGTTTCTGTTGAAGATAATGGTGATGGTAGTCATACAATCACAATCATCAATTCTGACGGAACTGTGACAAAAACAGTTATTAAAGATGGTAAAGATGGACGTGATGGACGTGATGGTCGCGACGGCAAAGATGGTAAATGTGGATGCCAAGACAAGCCAGTAACACCATCAAATGACAAACCAGTTCCTCCAACACCTAATATGCCAGAAGGACCAACATTTGCAATGCCAGAACCACCAGTTCATGAATTGCCAGAATTCAACGGTGGTGTTCCAGGAATGCCAGAGGTTCATGAATTGCCAGAATTCAATGGTGGAGTACCAGGTATGCCAGAAGTCAATGAACTTCCTAATCCAGAAGTTCCAGGAATGCCAACACCTCCAGTTCATGAAATTCCAGAATTTAATGGCGGAGTACCTGGTATGCCAGAAGTCAATGACAAACCAACTTCAAACATTCCTGAAGTTCCAACACAACCAAATCCAAATGTACCAGTTCAACCGGTAACACCATTAACTTCTAACCCAGTAGTACCAACTACAGGTAAAGAAAAACATGGGGACAAATTACCAGAAACTGGAAGCCAATCTGATTATATCTCTGTTCTTTTAGGTAGCGGTATTCTATTGAGCCTATATGTAGGTCGAAGAAAAGAAGATTAATCAGCCAAAAGCAGTCACTAATTTCTCGAAAGAAGATGATAAGTGATAGATCTCGAATGAAAGAATATTCTTAGAATGATTTTCCTATGATGGAAAAGACTGCTAAAAACCTTGAGTGGTAACGCTCAAGGTTTTTTTGGATGGCTGATGTTTGTCTGAAAATCTTGATTGAGTCTAAAAATGCCACCCTATGAGGTGGCGATAATTGATTTAGAATTCTTAAAATTCTCTATTTTTTACTGAATCGCTGCGACCAAGTCTTCCGCTTGTTTTTCAAGTGAGTTTAGAACTGTTTCTTCGAGAACCAATTTTCCGTCTGCCCAAGCAGAGTCATTAACACGTGCAGCAGTGAAATCACCAACGACTTGTGTACGGATAAATGGCAAGAGGTCTTTGTAAATAGCGAAGAGTTGATCGTGACCTGCATTGGCTACAGATGATACGGTGACAAACTTGTCTTGAAGGGCAGAAGCGCCACGTGTATCAGACAAGTCAAGGGCACGAGATAGCCAGTCAAGCAAGTTCTTCACTGTTCCAGGGATAGAGAAGTTGTAGACTGGAGAGAAGATCCAGATAGCATCCGCAGCAAGAACTGCTTCACGAGCAGCAGCTACAGCTGGATGTGTTGGAACTTCCAAATCTTGACTGAAGAGAGGAAGGGCTGAATAATCGAGGTAGCTAACTTCCGCTTTACCAGCAAGTGCTTTCTCAGCTTCGAGAGCCATTTGGTGGTTGAAAGAACCTTGACGTAGTGATCCGACGATAAATAATACTT
>CAUSQY010000166.1:0-2530 GCA_963533645.1 uncultured Streptococcus sp.
CCTGTTTTGACAAACATGGCTAGAGCCATGACTCCACCTGTCGCAACGAAGAATGGAGCCACAACTCCGTATGATAAGGCTGTAGCCCAATAACCACTGCGTTCTGATTTTGCTAAACGTGGTAAAACCAATGCTTGTGTAGACCAAGAAAAGGCAAAGGCAACATTTCCTTCTCCGGAGAGCATGAAGCGTTCTAATGGCGTCAAATCTCCTTGAGTGGCTGGTTGGATATTCATAATATCCGTTATAGGAACGGCGACAAAGCAGATTCCAACGATAATGAGACCAACAATCAATAAGGCGATAACCAAGAAGCGATTGGTCCATTTAATCACTTCTGGACCTCCAAGAGCAATGAGAGTTCCAAGCAGTACACAGAGGGTACCAAGAATAGGCGCCCATATTCCCTTGTCCAAACCAAGACCAAAGTTATTTGCCAAATGGATCATGGAACTGGCAAAAAGATTGGCCGCAACAGCATACCATCCAAAGTTAGCCAAGCTAATAATGGTTGATAACAGGGCTACACCTCTTTTTCCTAGAACGGCTCTCAACCAAATCCACAAATCAATTCCATACTTAACCGCAAACAAAATAGGGAGACATTCAATAAAGACCCAGATAATGTTAAAGCTAAAAATATTTATCAACATTTGATTAAAGGTCAAATATTGAGCTACATAGGCTCCTTGGGTATAACACCAAGTAGCGATGGCAAAACCACTTGTCGATAGAAAGAGATCCCAGAAAGAATACTGACGATCCTTATTGGTCATGGGAACAATTCCGGTTATGGTTTCTTGTTGGATATAGTCATTCATTTTAGACATGTTATTGAATTCCTCCCGTCATTGCTAAGATAATCAAAATAAGGTTGATTAGGACTATGGAGATGATTAAAATGAAATCACTTTTTAGGAAGGGTTGAACAAACTCGTAGTTTGGTGACTCCATTTCTTCCAATCTTCTCTTTGTTTCAGTTGCTACTAATTCTTCAATTTCAGATGTCGTTTTCATCTTAGTTTTCCTCCAAATACAAATCAAGAGCTAGTTGTCCATATTGTTTGGTATAGCGATACCAGATGTAGAGAAATTCACCAACTGGTTTTCCGACACTCTCCTGGAACAAAGCCCACAAGAACCAATAATATGAGGTTACTGCTACATAAGCCAAATAGTGACGTTTGGTTTTCTTATCTGGTACTTCTTGCAAATACAATTCCAGTACTTTTTCAGCATCCTCTACGGTATAATTGGAACACGCGATAAAGGTCCCCAAATCTCCTGCTGGCTCTCCCATTCCAGAATATTCCCAATCAATCAAGCTCATTTCGCCTGCTTCATTTAACAAAAAATTAGGACTATAGGAATCTCCATGACAAAGGACAACCTGTTTCGGATCATTCTGTAAATAGTTTTTGAGAAGTGAGACGGTTTTATCCAGTTCCTCGAGACCATCAAACTCGAACCGATTTCTAGCCTTCAATTTTTCTCTAAAATCAATAATTCCCTCAAATTGGTCAAAGGAATGTTCCGTTTTTTCTCCAGATTGGTGTAACCGTCTCAAGAGGTCCATTGCATTCGCCACATCATCCCAATTATCATAATCCAGTTGCTTAGCATTGGGAATAAATTCTGAAATTTTCCAGCCCTCATCCTTGTTCATAGCTACGAAGGTACGGTCAATCTTTAATTTTGCAGCAATTTCCATAGAAGCTGCTTCACTAGCTCGGTCGATATAATTTTCCGTTCCCCTACCCGGATGACGGTAAACATATCTTTTTCCTAGACAGTCAAATGAAAATGATGTGTTGGTTAACCCATCTTTTAGAGGTTTGATATTGACAATATCTGAAGCCACACACTTTAATGTCTTACAGATATTATCAATAATGGCCGAATCTGCATTTACCAAATAACGTTCATCAAATTGACGGAGTTCATCTAGAGAGTCGAATTCTTTAACAATATCCGCTGAATAGTGGCGGGCTTCTAAAAGGAGTTTCTTGACATGCCGACTATAGTAATCCTCCCAAAGCTGTTCACGATAAGGTTCGTGTTTAAACTCGGTTTCTAAAATTTCCTTGAATTTCTCGCTAAATGCACGGTCAAAATAAACGTGCCCCACCATAGCCCAAGTATTTTCTCCACCAATCTGGATATCAATGATGGTGTGATTCGAATCCTCTATAGTACAATATTCGTCCGTTTGACCTTCTGCAAATATCGTCGAGTAGTAACCCCTATAAATATATTGCTCAAAAGGATTTTCCACAAAATAATTATCCGATGAACAAATATACGTGTTGGAAAGTTGATTTTTAACCAACATAAGAGACGAACAGTTATTATATTTGTAGTAATCATTATTTACTACAATTTTTACACCAAACTTCTCTGCAAGATAGAACATTTTTTCTTGAAGATAGCCTACAATAACGGTTATATCTTCTATTCCTGCTTCTTGCAGCTGTCTGATTTCCCTCTCTATCAAGCGTTCACCCTTGACTTGAAGCAATCCTTTGGGAAT